>JABRVX010000017.1 GCA_039961735.1 Fimbriimonadia bacterium | reverse complement strand
TGCGCGCGACCGGACCGCCGCGAAAGGCGGTGGGCATCCGTATGGAATCCAAGATGGTGCCCAGGGAGGGCTACGCAGTCCTGAAAAACGGCGCGGAGGTCGGGGCGATGACGAGCGGAGTGTATTCGCCCCTGCTAGAGGTCGGGATCGGTTTCGCGCTTGTTAGGGCCGAGGCGGCGACGCTGAACGAGCCATGCCAGGTGGTGGTGCGGGAGAAACCACATCCGGCGATGATGGTGGCGAAGCGTTTCTTGCCTAGCAGGTGATACAATCCACGATATCGATCTACCAAGGGCACGGCAATGAGTTCACAGTCTCCGGCGTTGTTTGAGCAGCCCAGGCGGATTGCTCGGGGTTTCTCCCCTTCAGAATCAATCGTGGTCTACCCTGGCGACTGCCTCGAGCTGCTGAAAGTAATCCCCGATGAGTCGATCCAGCTCGTCGTAACTTCGCCACCGTACAACATTGGCAAGGAGTATGAGAAGAAGCTACATCTCGACGTCTACCTAGATCAGCAAGAGGAGGTCATCGCTGAGTGCGTGCGCACGCTGTCACCCACGGGGAGCATCTGCTGGCAGGTGGGAAACTACGTTGACCGAGGGGCGATCATCCCGCTGGACGCCGTCCTGTACCCCATCTTTTCCCGCGCCGGCCTTCGGCTCCGAAACCGTATCATCTGGCACTTCGAGCACGGACTGCACTGCAAACGCCGGTTCTCGGGTCGGTATGAGACGATCATCTGGTTCACCAAGTCCGACGAATACGTGTTCAATCTCGATCCGGTGCGTGTGAGCCAGAAGTATCCAGGCAAGAAGTTCTTCAAGGGACCCAAAGCTGGGCAGTACTCGTGCAACCCTCTCGGGAAGAACCCAGGCGACGTGTGGGTAATCCCAAACGTCAAGAGCAACCACGTCGAGAAGACCGAGCACCCATGTCAGTTTCCCGTCGAACTAATCGAGCGACTCGTGCTGTGTCTGAGCGAAGCCGGTGACTGGGTGCTCGACCCGTTCCTCGGATCCGGTACCTCGGTGATCGCCGCGATTCGCCACGGGCGTCGAGGCATGGGTGCGGAGATGGTTCCGACATACGTCCGGCTGGCGCTCGAACGCATCCAACAGGAGCTGGACGGCACACTGCGTTCGCGCCCGATGGGCAGGCCAATCTATGACCCTCGTGAGCGCCCGAGCAGTGTCAGCCAGCCCCCCTCACGGAAGCGGCCCGAGCAAGCGACCCTGTTCGAGCAAGGACGGCGGTACGGTCCGAAGGCGGATCGATGAAGATCGCTGAGACGTACTCCCACCTCAACGGACTGGAGTTTCTGCTCGTGCACAAGCCGGCTCTGTGGCGGGAGATTCAGGACGTCATCGCGGTGGTTGATGCGGGCGAATGCCGCACGAAGGTCTCGAAGGAGAAGAAGATGCAGGGGAAGCTCCTGTTTAGCCCGAAGAAGCTAAACGCGTCCTTCAAGGACCTTCTGCGCGACAAGGGGTGGCGGGAGAACCGCGCTAGTTACTGGGTAACGCGGAGCGAGAGGCTCATACGCAAGACGTTGACAATGCCGCCGGATGAGCAGAGAGAGGCGATCCTAGCAAACGGAGAGGAGCCGATCTATAGCTACAACCAGACCGACTTCGTCAAGGACCGCGTGGCAATCGAGATCCAGCTTGGCAAGTACTCGTTCGTGGCCTACGACCTCTTCGTCAAGCACCTGGCCTTCTATATCGGCGACCACATAGACGTCGGGATCGAGATCCTCCCGATGAAGTCCCTGCAAAGCCAAATGAGCTCCGGTCCGGGGTACTACGAAGGGGAAGTCTACAACGTGGTTCGGCATGGGCGTGGTGTGCCCGCCGTCCCGCTCGTACTTCTTGGGATTGAGCCCTGACTCAGCCATCTTGGCGCCCCCTTGTCCCGTAGTGCACAGGAAGGCACCTCTGGCATACCGAGGGGCAGGCCCAATATGCCAGAATTGGAACGCTCTTCGAGGGAGGGAGACTATGCCGTACATCATCTGTGAACCGTGCATCGGGGTGAAGGACAAAGCCTGCGTGCCGGTCTGCCCGGTGGACTGCATTTACGAAGACGAGACGATGCTCTACATCAACCCGGACGAGTGTATAGACTGCGGGCTGTGCGAGCCGGAGTGTCCGGTGGACGCGATCTTCATAGACACGGACGTGCCTGCGCAGTGGCAGAAGTTCATCGAGCTGAATGCTGAGAAAGGGCGGGAGCTGGCGCAGTCCAAGTGACCCGGGGAAGCGGCTCGCCGTGAGCAGATACGACGCCTCTCAGGGAGGGTGGGTGGCCCGCCTCGCGCTCGGGATCGTGCTGCTGTACGTGGCCTTCCTGGCCTTTCGGGTACTACGCATCCTATCGCCTTGGGTTGCGTTATCTGCCGGGCTTGCATGTACGCTGGTCGGCCTCTACCACCTTTTTGGAGTGGCTCGGCTGGCGCTGAAGTACGCAACCCGGGACCCCTATAGCCTGGATGTGCTGAAGGAAGTTGACGAGAAGCTCCGCAACCAACCGGAGCACGTTCACCCCGACGAGATGGAAGGCGTGTATTGCCCTTCGTGCGACGAGGTGTACGTGGACGATGTCCGCTTCTGCCCGAGGTGCGGGCGGTCGCTCTAGCCGAGGGGACAATGGGCCGACATGCCCGCGTCGGGGCAATCGGAGATGGCTCTGCGCAAGAATTGGGCTGCAGCGGCACCCGGCCGGGCTGGATGCTCGGACCGAGTCGTATACATCAGTAACGGAAAGGATCGCGCGATGGTCTTTCGATTTGCTGTTGCGGCTTGTACACTCATTTTAGGTCTCTCGGGCACCGCGGACACCATCTGGGACTACCAGGAGGTTCGCGCCTCGGACGGTTTGGGGATTCACCCTCTGGTGGACGCCGACCCCGAGCCGCAGAATCGTGTCACCATCGAGGGCGTGGCACTGGCTGGAGTGGACGAGATCCTAAATCCCGCCGTGATGTACACCATCTTCGTCCAAGACGATACGTCGGACCGAGGCGGCATTCAGATCTGGGCCGGCAGTTGGTGGTACGGCGGGCTCTGGCGGCCCGCGGAGTATGTGGATTTCCAGGCGGGCGATAGGGTTCGCGTCACGGGCCTCCTAGCCAACCACAACGGCAAGGTGTTCATCAATGATAGGCACTCACCGGCACCGCAGACACGGTTCGTCGTGGAAGTGATCGGGCACGCCGGCATGCCCGATCCGTGGCTAATCCCGTCCATCGGCTCGTGTAACTACTTCGATGCCACACGCGTAGGCGGTGGCGAGCGATACCAGACGCGATGGGTGATGCTGCACGGGGTGGAGATCACCGGTGGCACGTGGGGCAACGACCAGTTGCTGACGATTACTGATAACACGGGGTCTGTCGGGATGCTTCTGGCTGGTCCCGGAGACTTCAGTTCCTACCCACAACCTAGCGGCAAGTTGAATGTCGTCGGCATCTTCGATCAGGAAGATGCCGTTCTGCCTTTTTTCGATGACTACCGCGTGTGGGTGAAGCGGCGAGCAGACATCGCAGCCGCCCTGGACTGGTGCAATCAGGTGCAGCAGGTCGGAGCGGGCGAGCAAGTGGCGCTCGTCGGCAAGCTCGTAGTGCAGAGCGGACCGAACGAGTTCATAATCGAAGACGCCAGCGGAGAGGTGGTAGTCGTAAGCGATCACCCCGTGGCGGCCGGTGACGTGGTGGCGGTACAGGGCTCGGTGACGCGTGAAGGGATCGAGGCGCGATACGTGACCGCCTTGCCCGTGAATGACGTGGTACTGACCGCGACGGTCGCGTTGGAGTCCTATGCGCCCGGGCCCGCAGGCGTGCCCGTCCAAATCTGGGTCTATGATGTCACGTCGGGTGGTGACCTCGTAGGCTCCTATCAGGTCGTACTGGACGGCAACGGACAGTTCATACAAGATCTCGGCATCAAACAGAGCACCGGACGGGAATACCGTGTGCGTGCGAAGGCCTCACACTGGTTAGCAGCAGACTTCTCGTTCACGGCTGGCGGCGATCAGGTTGTCACCTGGGAACTCGTCAATGGCGATGCAGATGGGGACAACCAGATCGGCTTGGGTGATCTCAACCGCATGCTGCTGAGCTTCGCACGGAGCGACGACCCAGAAGCCGATGTAGACGGTGACGGAACGGTGGGCCTAGGCGATCTGAATGTCGCACTCATCAACTTCGCGAAGACGGGGGCGCCGTAGAGGCGTTACCCTCATAGAGCTCTTAGTGGTGGCCGCCATCCTGGCGCTGTTGACGGCCATTCTCTTCCCTGTGCTGTCACGCGCCCGCACCCAGGGAACGGTAGCACGAGCCCACACCGAGCTGGCACAGGTGGGGCTGGCACTGCAGATGTACGCGGACGATTGCGGGGCTTTTCCTCCTGCTCGCACCTACTGCTCGGGCCTGGAGATGAAGATCGAAGACTACAACGAGCTACCACCCGAGTTGTACAAGCAGGGCTACATAAAGCTGCGAAAGTACCTGGACCCTTTCAACCCGGGGCGCGCCTACAAGTACATCGCGCCAGGGCCGGGCTTTGCCAACAACGTGAAGACCATCCTACCAATCTGGGTGCCAGAGGACTATCCGCACAGTACTAAGGCGTGCGTGCCCTACTTCGACCAGAAGACCTCCCCGCTGAAGTGGGCCGTGTGGTCGGTGGGGCCGACGGGAGGTGTGGACATGTTCACCTCCGAGCAGCGCCAGCTACCTGTGCCCCGGTGGTGGTGGTTCCCCTATCGGTGGGATGGAGTGATCGTTCGGCTTTCGGACGGACGCAAGTCGCCGTAGGGAATTGCCCGCTGACCCATCTCCCACCACTGGGAGTGCTAAGGGATCGGGAGATGCCTTCATCCGAGGGTGGATGAAGACATGGGAACCCGTCATGCTGAGCCTGTCGAAGCACGCGTCCGGGAGCCGCGCGCGTGGCACACGTGAAGATGACAAGGCGCGGCATGGGGCTTGCTGCTTCGACAGGCTCAGCATGACGGGCCTGCTTGTGGCCAGACCCGATACGGACGTAGGTGCCCAACCATACAAAGGCGGACCTGCCATGAGCTATCCTCGCTGGCGATCACTCTAAGTGCTAGGTGTTGCCGAGTGCTACACCGTCTCCAGCGCCGTGACAAGATCCTCGATCAGATCGTCCGGGTGTTCTAGACCGACGCTGAGGCGAACCAGGGTGTCGCTGATCCCTGCGCGCTCGCGCGCTTCCGGTGTCATGCTTGCGTGCGTCTGCTTGGCCGGGATGCACACCAGCGACCGCACGCCACCTAAGCTCTCGCCTAGCGCGAACAACTTCGTGGCCGCTACTAGCCGCTGAGTCGATGACGCATCACCGTCCACTTCGAAGCTGACCATCGCTCCGAAGCCCTTCATCTGCCGACGCGCCAACTCGTGCTGCGGGTGCGAGGGCAACCCTGGGTAGTGGACGCGCCGCACCTTGGGGTGCTCCTCTAGGAAACGTGCCACCTTCTCCGCGTTCGCAGACTGCTGCTTCACGCGTAGGGAGAGCGTCTTGATCCCTCGGGCAAGCAGCCAGCAATCGAAAGGCCCCTGGACCGCGCCCACTGCGTTCTGCAGGAACTTCAGCCGCTCGTACAGCCCGTCATCGTTGGTGAGGCACGCGCCACCTAACACGTCGAGGTGACCGCCGATGTACTTGGTGGTGGAGTGAATCACGATGTCGGCGCCGAGTTCCAGCGGGCGCTGCAGAACGGCTGTGGCGAAGGTGTTATCCACCACGGTTGTTAGGCCTTTCGCACCTGCAAGTGTCGAGAGTGCCTCGATATCGCACAGGCCGAGCAGCGGGTTAGTAGGCGATTCAAGCCACAGCATTCGCGTATTCGGTCGGATGGCACGCTCCACGGCACCGATGTCGGCTACATCCACGAAGTCGGCCTCAATGCCGAACCGCTTGTAGACGAACTCCAGAATGCGGAAGGTGCCGCCATACACACTGGCTGGGCAGACGACATGGCTACCACTCTCCAGCAGTAGCAGGATGTTGTTGATGGCGCTCATTCCGGAAGCGAAGCACAATCCGTACTTCGCACCTTCCACGGCCGCCAAACTCTTCTCGAGCAGCGAGCGCGACGGATTGCCCGTTCGAGAGTAGATGAACCCTCGGTCCTGTCCGATTCCGTCCTGGATGTAGGTCGAGGTCTGGTAAATGGGTGGCACGATGCTGCCCGTGGCGCCGTCCGGTTCGTGGCCGACGTGGATTGCGAGTGTTTCGGGTCTCACTTGGGTCCTCCTATGGCTTGATCTGTTGCTTCGTAGATAGGAAATGCGCGCGGAGGTTCGCTCAGATAGCTCTGCTTGTGCAGGCGCTTGAGGGCAGTCTCGAGCGAACTCCGTCTCGAACGGTGTGTTAGTATGGCGATGTCGGCTCTCTCCTGGCCGACCGCCTCCACTCGGTGCACTTCGACACCGCTGGTATCCAAAATGCGTGTGACCGAGGCAAGCACGTGCGGTTGGTCGCGGAAGGTGACTCTCAGGTAGTACCGCCCGCTCGTGTCGCCCAGGGGAACGATTTGCGGCCGCTCCAAGTCCAGCACTCGCCTACCCGGGACGCATGCGCGGGTACCAGTGGCAATGCTCAATACGTCACCTAACACAGCCTGCGCGGTGGGCAGAGGGCCTGCACCGGGACCAGCAAAGAAGAGTGAGCCGACCGAGTCGCCCTCCAGCATCAACGCGTTCCACTCGTCCGATACGGTAGCCAACGGGTGTCCTTCTGGCACCAGGTTCGGCTCCACCCGCAGTTCGACGGAACCGTTGTAGCGCCTGGCAGTTGCGAGCAGCTTGATGGTGAAGCCGAAGTCACTCGCAAAGCGCAGGTCGTCCGCAGTCAGACTGGTAATGCCTCTCGTGTAGACATCCGAGGGGCGGAGGGATAGGCCGAAGGCCTTGCGCGCGAGCACTACCAGCTTGCACTGCGGGTCCGAGCCGGACACATCGGCCGTCGGGTCGGCTTCTGCGAGCCCACGTTTTTGCGCAAGCTTCAGCGCGATCTCGTAGTCCAATCCATCGCGCGCCATGCGGGTTAGGATGAAGTTGGTGGTGCCGTTCAGGATTGCCGTGATAGAGTGGAAACGTTCGGCGGCGAAGGTGTGGTCCAAAGCTTGTAGTACGGGGATGCACGAGGCTACGCTGGCCTCATACCCGAGCGCGCAACCCTTGGCGTGCGCCAGCGCCTCGAGCCGCTCGCCGTGTGCGGCGAGTACCACCTTGTTTGCAGTAACCACGCTAGTGCCGGACGACAACGCTCGACGGATCGCTTGTAACGCCATGTCCCTACCACCGAGCAGCTCGACTACGATGTCCAACTTCTTCTGTTTGAGAACGTCGCCCAGCTCCTTGGTGAAGTCCAAGCGCCCGTTCAGACCCTCACGCTCTTTGGCCAGGTCGCGGACCAAGGTCTTGCCGATGCGCAGGCGCACTCCTGCGGCTTCCTCTATGGCCTGTTGCTCATCATGGATGAGACGGGCCAGCGCGGCGCCCACTCCGCCACAACCGAGTAGACCCACACTCACCTCGCGCACCTTCGGCATGCCAATCCTCCCAATGTGGAAGGGCCGCTCCCTTCCCGGAGCGGCCCTCCTGAAAACGTTATGCGTTTGCTTTGGACTACCGCCTTCGTATGGCACCGGAAAGGATATGCGCGGGTGTCGCCACGTCGAGCGTGGCGTGGCGCATCCTCATGGTTGCCATTCGAGTGAAGACTTCGGTCGTCACGATGCGCGCATTATACGTGCCCTTCGGCATTCTGTCAACCCCTGGCAAGTTAAGATTGGGCCTCAGTCAGGTGAAGGAAGCGCTCGAACGGCTCATCCCACTCCTCTGGGTGGCGTGGCTCATACCGCATTGGGGAGACGGAGCGTCTGAGCAGCGCTCTGGCTTCAGCCAACGAGGAGAGCCTTCCTGTCGCTATGGCTTGGACAAGGATGTTCCCCGCCGCGGTGGCTTCGGCGGGACCTGCAACCACCTCGCAACCGGCTGCGTCCGCCGCAAACTGGCACAACAGCGAATTGCGTGAGCCGCCCCCTACGACATGTAGCGTTCTGATGTTCCGTTTCGTTATCTGCTCGAGCTGCCGAAGGGTGATGCGGTACCGCAGCGCAAGCCCCTCCAAACAAGCCCTTGCCATCGCTCCGCGAGAGGTCGGTACAGGGAGGCCGAGCTCGGTGCACCGGGTCGCGATGCGGCTGGGCATGTCACCCGGGCGCACGAATGCCGGGTCGTCCGGGTCGATAAACGTGGCGAAGGGCGGGGCAGCCTCGGCTTCCGCCGTGATGGTCTGCCAGTGCAGGTCCGGTGTTTCGGCCAACCACGAGCGCCTGCACTCCTGAAGCACCCACAGCCCAGCAATGTTCTTAAGGAACCGGAACCCAGCCACGCCACCTTCGTTCGTGAAGTTCGCGCGCATCGCTTCGTCGGTGAGAATAGGCTCCGGGGTCTCGACGCCGAGCAGCGACCAAGTGCCGCAGCTTAGGTATGCAATGTCCTCGTGCTCGGACGGGACGGCAGCGACGGCGCAGGCCGTATCATGGCCGGCCGCGGCGATGATAGGTGTGCCTCGTGCTTCATGGGGGTCGCCCGTCAGCGTGCCGACCAGGCTCGCCGAGGGCACGATGGGTGGAAAGATGTGGGTAGGAATGCCCAGTCGCTGGAGAATGTCACGTGCCCAGTCGCGAGCTATCGGGTCGTAACACTGCGTAGTGGTCGCGATGGTGAACTCCGCAGAACGCGATCCGCAGAGCTCGTGGGTGATGAGGTCCGGCATGAGTAGCAGACAATGCGCTGTGTCCAGGGCTCGGGAGCCTGCGCGTGCGGCTGCCGCCAGTTGATAGAGGGTGTTCAGCTCTAGGAACTGGATGCCGGTGCGGCGGTAGACCTCGTCCTTTGGCACCTTTGCGAACACCACATCCATCATCCCCGCGGTGCGCGCATCGCGGTAGTGGTAAGGGGCCTCCAGCAGTTGGCCTCCAGCGTCCAACAGTCCGTAGTCCACGCCCCACGTGTCCACGGCAATGCCGTCCAGACGCGGCACTCGCGATGCCGCCTCGCGGATCGCGGCTCGGACGTTCGTCAGTATGGCGGACAAGTCCCATCGGAGCGAGCCATCCTCTGTGGTGATCGGCCCGTTCGGAAAGCGATGAACTTCGTCCATTTCCAGGCCGTCAGTACCGATGCTTCCGAGGATCCCTCGGCCGCTTTCCGCTCCGATGTCGAGGGCGAGGTAGTGGAAGACGTCACTCATGGTCGGCTTATTGCAATTCGGCAGGAAGCAAGCTGTTCCCTGCCAAATGCACTACGGGGAGGCTCGACTCCGGCGACCCGCCGGTTCTGAGCCAATCGCCGAGGCGGCACAACCATGACGGCTCTCAGGCTTATGGCCGAGACGGCGAACCTACCTGCGGATGCGTGAGCGGAGCCAGGCCAACCAGGATTCGAAGCCTTCGCCCGTAGTGCAAGAGATCTGCATAAGGGGTGCCTCGGGGTTTACCGAGCGGAGGTGCTCCTCGAACCGCTCCACGCTGAATGCAACGTAGGGCAGCAGGTCGCACTTATTCAGGATCACCGCCGCGGAGCCGCTGAACATCGAGGGGTACTTGGCCGGCTTGTCGTCGCCTTCCGGCACGCTGCTCACGACGATCTTCTCCCGCTCGCCTAGGTCCCAGGCTGCCGGGCACACGAGATTGCCCACGTTCTCTATGGCCAGAACGTCGAGGTTTGAGGTGTCGAGGTGGTCGAGTGCCTGTCGCACCATGGCGGCATCCAGGTGGCAGTTACCGCCCGTGTTGACCTGGACCACCGGCGCGTCGTGCCGAGCGACTCGCTGAGCATCTAGCTCGGTCGCAAGGTCGCCCTCGATCACGCCGATGCGGAGCGACCCATCGGCAAGCTCGAGCGTCTTTTCCAACAGCGACGTCTTCCCAGCCCCGGGCGAACCGAGCAGGTTGAAGACGTAGAGACCTCGGTTATCGAACGCCTCCCTCAGGGACGCTGCGATGGCGTCGTTGGCTTCCAGGATCTTATGTACTACCGGGATCTTCACCGTCCACCTCGATCGATACGATACTAAACTCCCGTCCTGAGATCAGGCGCGCGCGGGTCGCAGCGCACGCAGGGCACGCGATGGGTCCGTCCCCGGCACCGAAAGTAGCACCACACTCGCGGCACTCGAAGCGCGTCGGCACAGTCTCCCACTCCAGTGACGCACCCTCCGCCGGCGTCCCCTCCGCGATGATGCCCAGGTAGAACTGGATGCAATCAGGAACGAAGGAAGACCACTCTCCGACCTGCAGGGAAATTCGCGTCACCTTGCGGGCCTTGGCCTTGGCGGCTTCATCCAGGACCACGCGCAGCAAGTTCTCGGTTGCGGCTAGCTCGTGCATCTTGTCCCATTATCCCCACGAATGGCTAGGCCTGACGCACACTGGGACCGACGGCTTGTGTGGCATCGCCCTCCGTGGCATCGCCGTCCCGGCGATGATCTTGCGCGTGGCATCGCCGTCCCGGCGATGGGGACCAAACACGGGCGGGACGCCCGTGCCACGTAAGCTACTGTCCCGGCGATGGACTTAGGCCCGACGGCTTTCAAAAAGCGGACAAATGTGTAGTATAATACGAGTCCAAGTAAGAATCCGGTCGCTTCCGGACCGTGGGGCGCGGTGCCGGGAGCGTGTTAATATTTGTTGTGTTGTGCTGCACACTCCTGCGGGGGACCGAGTATGCACCACAAGTGAAGGGAGTGTCGACATGGGGATTTGCTCCATCGTGGGTCGTCGGTGGCTTGGTGTCGTGACGTGTATCCTGGCTCTGACGGTTGCGGGCACCGTTCATGCCGGCTTTCAGGCTCGGCTCTGGTTCGAAAACCAGACCAAAGGGACCAGCAATTCAGGGCCCGTTCTCGCTGAAGCCGGAGACCGCATCGCAATCCGGTTCAGCTTCGTGGGGGACACGAGCAACGACAAGTGGGCCGTCCTGCAATTCATGATCGGTCTGGACGGTATTCGGGTGATCAGTGAACAAGATGGGAACTCGTTCATCGGGCAGGCGGCAACGAGCTTCCTTTCTGGCAGTTCGTTCCCATCGAAGCTATTCTGGCAACCGAACAGCGGCGCCATTCACGACAACGGACTGAATCCCGGAGACGTAACGGCCACGCTTATTGCCAATCGTGGGCTCTACCTACGTGTCACCGTGGATCAGAACAACCCCCAGGCCAGCAACTTCGTAGCCACCATTTTCCGCTTCACGGTGCAGCCTGGCAGCAGCGGGCAGCAAGTCCGCTGGACATACGAGGGCCGAGACACGGCCACGGGCATCTCCACGCGAATCGTGCTGCCGAACGGGGCAACACAGCTCGTGACGAACAACTACGTGCAGGTGGTGGGCGGCATACCACAGGACTGGATCCGAAACCCGAACAACGGCCACCTCTACCGCACGACGATCACGCGCATGACGTGGCGCGACGCACGGCTGCTGGCCGCGTTGTGGGGCGGATCACTCGTTACCGTGAACGATGCCGCCGAGCAGAACTGGCTCATCAGTCAGTTCGGCTCTGCAGAGAACTTCCACATCGGCCTGCGGGACGTGAAAGCTGGCTTCGGCAAGTGGCGGTGGGAGACGGGCGAACCTGTCAACTACACGAACTGGGCGCCGGGGGAGCCAGGATCGAGCGCGTCGGAGCCTGTCGTCCAGATGAAGGCCGGTACGAACGGACAGTGGGAAAACGTGACCTTCGCGACCACTGCCTACGGGATCGTGGAACGCGTGCCTGGCATCGTCCAGACCTTAGAGGTGCCGGCGACCGGTGCAACGGTTGTGTCCTCGCCCCTGTTGAACGGACGCACGTACACTGTCGAGGCTTCGGGGGTGTATGTGTTCTCGGGTGACGGCGGCCTGGCCGACGCCGAGTTCTGGTCGCAAGGTGGGCAGAACTGGGAGCAGACCTATCCGGGCGACCGACTCGACCTTCTGGCCAACGGGCAGAGCATCGGGTGGCTCGGCTCCACTGACGGTGTGCGGTTTGCCGCGAATACCTACTCGCCCAGCCACGTTTACCGAACGACCATCGTCGGCACGGGAGACCCCGTGCAGTTCCGTATAGACGACCCGACGCC
This sequence comes from Fimbriimonadia bacterium, assembly GCA_039961735.1. Taxonomy (NCBI): domain Bacteria; kingdom Bacillati; phylum Armatimonadota; class Fimbriimonadia; species Fimbriimonadia bacterium. The sequence continues at coordinate 6,132 of JABRVX010000017.1, read as the reverse complement.
GGAGGACAACTTCGGGGGGCTACAGGTTCGCATCTACGAGGGCGTACCCGAGACGGGCGTACAGGCGGACGCACCGTGGCCCCTGACCGAGGCAGACCGCCATACGACGGGCTACCTGCCATGGGCGGCGGGACCCGACAGTTACATCCTCAAGTGGTCCTTCCCCACCACCGGCAGGCCCTTGGTGGTCTCAGCGAGTGGGGACGTGTACTGTGCGCGAGGGAACACGCTCGAGCAATTCACCAGCACAGGACTCCGGCAGGCCACCTTGGTAGTGGGAACGCAGGACATCACGGGTGCCGCGATCGGCGTGGACGGCACGGTGTACGTGGTGTGCGGGAACGAATCCATCAGCGCGCTTAGTCCCGACCTATCGCAGGTGTACTGGACACAGCCCGGAGGGGGATACTGCGGGCTCACGATCGACCGCGACGGCAACCTGTATTACGGCGGCTGGTTCGGCGACGGACGCATCTACTCGAGGCAGCCCAACGGGGTGATGCGGTGGAGCATCAACCTGCTAACGACATTGCGCCGCGGAGTGTCCATCGGGCTGGACGGAAAGGTGTACTTCACTTCGGCGAACGGCAACACCGTGTACGCGGTAAGGCCTGACGGCACTCACGTGGACATGATCAACGCTGGTAGGCCAGGCTCGCTGCCGCCCGTGTTCGCTTCTGACGGAACTGCTTACCTGACGCCGTTCGACGGCTACTTCCAGTGCTTCAACCCGAACTGGACGCTGCGCTGGGAATACATCATAGATGGCGCCTACGGCGCACCATCGGTGCTGCCGAACGGGCGGGTAACGGCGGTGGGGTTCATGGACTCCGCGCTCTACAGCTTCGATCCGGACGGCACGCTGCTCTGGCTGGTGGACCAGTTCTCGATGGGTGACGAGCGGGTGCGAACCGATGCCGTCGGCACCGCGATGAACCTGAACTGGACGCACACCCTCTGGGCCGTCGACTACTTGGGCGAAACACTGTTCACGGCGGACTTCGACGGCACGCGCATCCCGCCAAGCCACATCATGGGCGCGGACGGCACCATGTACGTCAACATGGACAGCACGCTCATGGCGATCGGGCCCGGCGTGCCCGTGCCGCAGGAGACCTTCGTGGTCATCAACGATCTGTTGAGCCAGGCCGGAGCCACTGTGACGCTGCAGGCGCGGCTCGCGCTCGCGCGCAACGGCGGTGGCTTGAGCGGACGGCCCGTTCAATTCAAGGTGGGTGGGGTGACCGTAGGCAACGCCTCGACGGACTGGCGCGGCATCGCTTCGCTCAACTACACCATCCCGGCCCAGACCGAATCGGGGCCAATCACCATCGAGGCGGTCGCGGCGAGTGACGACCTGGCCTGGGGATCCTCCGCGAGCGGGAAGCTGTGGGTCACACCGAAACTCTCGACTGTCTCGGGGATCGTTGAACTGCAATTCTACTTTGCATCGCGGGCGGGAGTACCCATCTCCTTCGAGGTGTTGGATGGGCAGACGGTCGTAGCGCGCGCAACCGGAGTGCTGAACTCGGTCGGCCTGTATACGATTGCGGTCCCGGTCAAGGGCACGTACTCGCTGAGGGCGAAGGGACCGACATGGTTGAGCCAGCGCGAGGACGGCGTGGTGTTCGACCCGGACACCCCCGCGGTGAGAAGCTACTCGCTGATAAACGGCGATGCGGATGGCGATAACGTCGTGGGGCTCGGCGACCTCAACCTAATCCTGCTGAACTTCCAGAAGACGGGGACGGTGCCCGGCGACTTGGATGGCTCGCGTCAGGTGGACCTCACGGACGTCACTATTGCACTGCTCTCCTTCGCCAAGGTCGGTACCTAGCACAGAAGGGGCGGCCCTCGAGCCGCCCCTTGCTCTCCGCACACTGCTGAACGCTATGATCGCGGCTCTGCGCGATGTCGTCGCGCGGCAAGGGGGGTGCCATGAAGTTACTGGTGTTCCGCGCGCTCTGGGGCATGGAAGGGGCGCCACAAGACATGGTTAGGTGCATCGCCGAGGCCGGCTATGACGGTGTGGAGGGCATTCCGCAAGGCGTCGGTCGGGCCGATTGGACGGCGATGCTGGGCGACCACGGGCTGAAGATGATCGCCCAGATCTTCACCGATACCGCCGAGGACTTCGCCGCCGAACTGGCGCGCGCGGTCGAGTACGGGCCGCTTCGCGTGAACGTGCACAGCGGACGCGACTGCATGTCCCGAGACGAGGGCTGTGCGTATTTCGAGCGTGCCCTGCGCGAGGAGGAACGGCACGGCATCCCCGTGGCGCACGAGACGCACCGCGGGAGGCTGTTCTTCACGCCCTGGGACACGGCCTACTACCTGCAGCGGTTCCCGACGCTGCGAGTGTGTGCGGACTTCAGCCACTGGGTAACGGTGTGCGAGCGCATGCCGAACGACCAGGCCGAAGCGCTCCGGCTCGCGTGCGAGCGCGCGGTCCACATCCACGGACGCGTGGGCATGGAGGAAGGCCCGCAGGTGCCTCACCCCGCAGCGCCCGAGTACGAGCGGTACGTGCTGTGGCACGAAAAGCAGTGGGACGCGATCCGTGCGGCGCACGAGGCTCGGGGCGATGAGGTGCTTACCTTCACGCCGGAGTTCGGACCGCCTGGCTACATGCACACGCTTCCTTTCACGGACGTTCCGGTCGCGGACCTTTGGGAGGTATGCCTCTGGAGCGCCCACCGCCTCCGCGAGCGTTGGTCGGACATCGGCTAGTACAGCGACGCAAGCGGTTGGGAAATCGGGAACGAGCCTAGACGTTCGGCTACTGGGGTTGGCTGCACGCGTATGGCAGCTTGATCCAGCAGCCGGCACTTCGAGGCATATACCCTAATGGAGGCGATTGCGTGCTAGCGTTGCGTACTCGCCAGACGGGTCAGCGGATACAGCTCGATGATAAGCCTCATAGCAGCGCCTGCGATCACCGCTCGCCTCATAGGAACGGGCAAGGTAGTAGTAGCCTGCCGACTTCAGGAACTGTGTCCGTGCGTACGTTACCGCAGCAAGTGCACTCTGCCTCATGTCGTTATGCTGCCCAAGTCGCTCGTACGTGATGCTGAGGCCTAGGTGGGCATAAACATTGCTGTTGTCATGCTGCAATGCTGTACGATAGTATTGCTCAGCTTCCCTGTAGCGCCTCCGCCATCGCGAAGTATCACCCAGAAGCTCATACGCTTCGGAAAGGAGCTTGGGGTCCGAGGGTCGCTGCCTCAACATATCACGGACTACTTCTGCGGCGAACCGATGCTTGCCCTGTGCGGTCAATGAGTACGCCTGGACCATGTACCCGGCGGGAATGCTCGGCCGTTTCTCGGTCAGTCGCCTGGCAACATCTGCAGCTTCTTCGTAGCGCTTGTCCCGGTAAAGAGCTAGGGCGTAGTCAAACAGCAGGCTGTCGCTAGCCTGCGAACCGCGGATCTGCTCCTCCAGTGACGAAGTGCTCGGCAGGTCAGGTCTGACGATGTGCGTTGGCGCTACCAGTATCTGTTCGTGCCCCACGCCGTAGTTATGGAGTAGCACTCCAACGATTGCCCCGATGGCCATAGTTCCACATAGCGCCACAACATGCATCCTAAAGCCACGGGACTGACAGCTGCGCATAACCCCATCGCCCCCGTTCAGTGCCGCGGCCACTTCTGCTTCTCCGGAGCATAAGGATTCTCAATCCACTCCTCGCGTGGCTGGCCGGTCTTTCGATCGATCGGCGAGCTGCCCCACGAGCCCTCGGGCGAGTTCTCAATCCGCTCCTTGATCTTGATCGCGAAAAGCACGGAGAGCACATGCGTGGCAGCGTACAAGACCGCAACACGAGTAACCGGGTGCCCGGCAACTCTTGTGACCCCACCCACAAAGGGCTTGGCCCACTTGCTCCCATCCGGATCCACTGCATTCACCGGGTCGGCGGCGCAGTAGACGTAGGGGTGTTCGGTGAGCAGGGTGTCGCGGGTGGTGAAGCGGCCCGCACACGCGAGTGACCCGCTCCACGGGTCGCCAGCGGCCCGGGCCCCTGAGACCTCCCTAGTCCGAACTGACCGGTTCATCCCAAACAGTCCTTCGAAGTCATTATACAGCAACTCGCCGTGCAGGGTTGCACTTCGGGCAGCGACGTCGCGTATCTCTCCTTCTATGCTGGCTCCGGCAGAGCAGCCCGCTGCATGGAGACCGGAACCCCCACACTGTCGCTCCGAGGCGAAGCCGAGGAGTGACGGGCCCACGTCGGCCTGGCCTCGACGTTCGGCTGCTGGGTTCGGCAACAGATGCACTGTGGGCGTCATCCGGCAGCCGAAACATCGAGGCATGGAAAAACCTCCTCTCTGAATGCCTCCGCTGCTTCTGCAGCGGAGGCATGGGGCGGCCTAACCCTGGCGGCCTCGCCTCGCGCCGGGGTCCGAACCCGCTCGCGCCTGAGTGCCGCTACCCACGTCCGACTCTGCTGCACGCAAGGTGCGGTTGAGCCGCACCATCGCCACGAGGATTGACACTGCAACAAGGGAATACACGATGCCAACGGCGCCAGCAAGCCACGTCGGCGTGGCGGAATTCCCATGCTGTAGGAATGCAATCAAGGGAGGGCCGCTTGCGAACAGACCCGAGCCACAACCAACGGTGGCCCAGCCCAGCGCTCTGCGAGTACCCTGCCGTGCCTGGGCGTCACCATCCGCCCCTACGTAGCGAAGCAGCCGAGACAACTCGGCCGCGCAGCTAGCCAACGAGCATCCGCATGCCAAGACCATACTGAGCATAGTTATAGGAATAATCATGGCTATCACCTCGCATAATCGATAACGGCTGGGCGACAGTCACCCGCACTTAGTACACGATAACTTGGGCCCACCGAGTCCATGAACCTCACACCACGGGTGTCCGCCCGCCAGGAGAATGGCTGCTGGCTAGGGGCATAGGCGTATGTTGGGCCCGATCCACGTCCCTGGCGCACCAGGACCTTTTGGCCGGCCCCCCCGACCCTCAACGATGACGATCACGTCGCCCAACAGGCCCGTGAGCCAATCCCCGGCAGGCGTACTAGTGAACCAGTCTCCTACGCAATACCCGCCGTACATTGCACCCGCTGTACCGACGATCAATCCGCCCCAACCCAGAATGATCACGCCGGCTGCACTTCCCAGCAGCCCACCGCCAACTACCGCACCTGCGCCGCCAGATATTACGAACGCACCGCCGTACATGCCGACGAACCCACCGCCGAGACCTCCGATGGCCTCACCAGTGGGAAACGGCTTGGCTTCGCGATGTCCGCTCGGATCCACCTTGTTCACTGGATCCCCGTCGCAGTAGACGTAGGGGTGTTCGGTGAGGAGCGCGTCGCGGGTGGTGAAGCGGCCCGTGGTAGGATCGTAGTAGCGGGCGCCCACATGCAGCAAACCCGCATCCCCGTCGTCGCGGTAGCCCCAGTTGCCGCAGTATCTGTTCATCAGCGAGGCGCTACCGCTCGAATACGTCGTGTTTCCGAAGGCGTCGTAGACGAAGGTGCCACTAACACTCTGGTTGTTTGCCGTCACCTTCCGGGTGTTACCCTGCGCATCGAACAACGGCCAGTCCGCGTTGCTGCTAACCAACCCAATCCCGAACCAGTGTGATGCCTCCGCCGCTTGCGGTGGAGGCCCATCGGAGAGCGGCGGCAGGTATCGACATGCAGGAGCCTCCGCCGCAAGCGGCGGAGGCATCACACCCTCGCGGTCACCGCTGTGGCGCACGAAGATGTCGAGGGAGACCCCAGCATCCGCCACTGCGGCCCGGGCCCCCGAGACCTCCCTAGTCCGAACTGAACCGCTCATCCCAAGTAGCCCTTCGCAGTCATTATACAGCTACTCGCCGTGCGGGGTTGCGTTTCCAGCATCGTAGTCGCGAATCTCCTCTCTTGTCCGGACCCCGCCGCCTCCCGGCGGCATGCCAGCGATCTCGCCCTGCAGTCGCCGGCGCCGAGACCCAGGATCCAGGCTGTCACCACCCTCACGCTGTCACTCCGAGGCGAAGCCGAGGAGCCCCTTTCTCAAGCGCCCACCTGCCGCATCCTAAGGTCCTCCGCCATCGCCCCTCCGCCTTGATACACACGCACCGGTTGGGGGAGAAAGGGATTCCTCGCTGCGCTCGGAATGA
>JABRVX010000016.1 GCA_039961735.1 Fimbriimonadia bacterium | reverse complement strand
GGGTGAGTGGGGGGATGGGGCGACCGGTGGCAGGCCCAATGGCAGGTTGGACTCTCTGCTCGGTGTCAGGTTGGCGACAGTCGTTGCCGAACTGTCAGGAGGAGGGACCACGGGCGGTGGTGGCGCGAAGATCCGAGACCATCGTTGCTACTGCAAGAGGTCAGGGACAGGCGACCACCGTGTGTGGTAAGCCTTGTGCCGTCATGCTGAGCCTGTCGAAGAATGAGACCGTCTATTGCCATGCTAACACCTGAAAATACCACCGCGCGGCGTGCGGTTGCATGCTTCGACGGGCTCAGCATGACGGTTAGAGGTGCGGGTGTCGTTGCGGTGTCTTGCTTCGACGGGCTCAGCATGACGTTTGCTTCGACGGGCTCGGCATGACGGTATCGGTGGTCGAGCCCTGTACGACGCGTGGAGCAGACCGTCGGCACGTCGGGCCGACACACAGAGGCTGGAGACAGGATGGAGAACGAAGCACATCGGGACAAGGGCGACGCGGTGACACTCCACCCGAACACGTGGAGGCTCCTCCAGGCGATGCGTCGCATTCGTTTCGGCCGCATCACCGAGATCACCGTGGCGGACGGCGTGCCGCTGAAGTTCCGCGTGGAGCAGCTCGTGGACCTGAGCAAGGGCGAGGAGCCGTCGCTAGACCCCTAAGCTCGTGACGGTTTGGTCACGAGTCTGGAAAGGCAATAGCAGCAGATCGCGAGGTAGATCACTAGGAACACGCCGCCCCACAGCAGACTCGCCGGCGTGGTTCCCTGCGCCTGTTGCACCATGCTCCACGCACCCGTAAGGACGCTCAGTCCAGTTCCGATCGCCGCGAGGAGGAACCCCCATCGCGCGCCCAGGAAGGTCCCGATGCCGCCCACGAGCATGGCGATGGCGAGTACCACCCCGATTGCCATCATGGCCGGTGTCATCAATTCCATCTGGCGCTCGACCTCGGCAATCTGCTCTTCGGTCAGGTTCGGGCTGTTCTTACTCATCTCGAGTACCGCCCGACCGAGCGCCGAGCCTGCGCCGCTGCAAAGCCCCCAAAGGGTGAGGATCACACCCACCACTCGATCCATTGTCGTCGGCTGCATCTTCTCCGACCTCCAACTTCGTTCTGTCGTAGACTTTACCGGTGGAACTTCTCTCCCGTTGCGGCAGGTCCCTACCCGAAGCTAAGAACAGCAGTCCGCGACAATGGCTTCCAGCAGCGCGATGCACCTGCGGAGGCCCTGCAGGCTCATCCGCACTCTCGGCTCGTGCACACCGTCCGAGGGCAGAGCCACCGACACCGTGGAAGCGAGCGGCGTGAACAACAGTGTCTGACTGCCGGACCGAGCCGACGTGAGGTGAAATTCCACACCCTTCCGCTCCAAACGCTCGGCCAGCGCGATACCGAACCAAGGGTCTATGAAGTTGCGTCCTTCGAAGATGCGTACAGCCGGCAGGTCCAGCCTGCCCTCGCCGAGGTTCTCGATCCACGGCACGTCGGCATTCACCACGAGGGACAGGGCGGGGCAGTTTCGCTCGAGGTAGGTGACCGCCTTTCGCGCGACGTCCATCGCGCACTCCTCTGCCATCACGCACAGCGCCGCAACGTCGGGTCGGTTCATACGCCGCACCGACTCGACCACGGCGTACAGTGTCACGCGCGGGTCCAAAGCTTTGCCTTCGATCCGGTCACCCTCGAACCGCGTATCCTCTCGGAAGGTCCAGACGGTGCGATAGGGACGTACTCCCTCGCCCCGGACCCACAGGCGGTCCTCCTCGGCGGGGCGCACGTCGACCGGAAATGCCTCGGCGGAGCTCTCTGCCAGGTAGTCCATGCCCTGGAGGGGCGTATGTATGAACACGCTAAGCGTATTGCCCCAGAATCGGGTGTGGTGCCAGCCATCTTCAGCGGGTCCGTACGCCACGCCACCGATCTCGTCCATGTGCGCTATGAGCACCGCGCGGATGTCGGATGGTACTGCCCCTTCGCGCTGGAACAGGGCGAAGCCATCGGGCACGAGCGTGCACCGGTAGCCGCTCATGTGCGAGCGGAGGAGATTGACAATCGGGCCGCAGGCCGTACCTACGCCGGGCGCCTCGGTGAGGGTCTTTAGGAAGTCGGGATCGAGCATGCCAGGATTGTACCGGTCCCGCTGCGGCGGCGCTTGGTTTGACATGTCGCGGGGCATCGGGGCAGAATGCCGAACTGATCACGGAGTGGAGGGTAAGCGGATGAGCAGGCTATGGTTTCTTCCGATCCTGGTGATAGCGCTGCTGGGAGGCTGTAAGCAGTCGGACGCGCCGGAGGGCGACGTGAGCAAGGACGGCAAGTTGAAGGCCGTCGAGTCCAAGGCTCCGCCCGTTCCGCCATACCAGCCGAAGCCCGGCGAGACCGTCATCAAACTCACCTTCCGGACGCCGAGCGACGAGGTGTACGGCAATGGCGACGTTTACATCAAGCTGTTCACCGAAGACGCACCGGAGACCACCGCACACATCCTGGACCTCGTCAAGAAGGGCTACTACAAGAAGATCCTCGTCCACCGAATCGAGCTGGCCGAGGACTTCAAGTTGGTGCAGTTCGGCGACGCGAACACGAAGGACGGCACCATCCAGAAGGGGCGACCCGAAAAGGGCTCGGGCACGACGGTGAAGCGAGAGCTGAACAAGAATAAGCACTTGCGCGGCTCGGTGGGCTTGGCGCGGTCGCAGGACCCCGACAGCGGCGACGCACAGATGTACATCTGCTTGGTGGACATTCCGCAGCTCGATGCGGAGTATGCGGTGTTCGGAAAAGTGGTTCAGGGCCTGGACGTGGTGGAGGGGCTGACGCTGGGTAGCCAAATCACGGACTGCGGAGTCGTCCCGGTTGTCGAGAAGCCCAGCCAGCCGTAGGTTCACCGCCCCATGATCGGTTGGGGGTGGCGAGTGGTGGTAAGGCTGGTAGTAGGCGGCACCGAATCGTTAGGGCTTAGGAGTTCGCTGGATGCCTCGTGGAGGCTCCCTCCCTGACCCTGCCTGGAGGAGAGGATCGGGGTGAGGGGCTGCTCGCGAACGACCGTCGAATCCGCCTCTGCGATCTCGGCGTATCCTTTGCGTCCTATGCGTGTAATCCCTCCGAGTTCCATGCGGCGCAAGCCTCGACGTTCGGCTGCCAAGGTGGTCCGAGGTCGAGGGCTCGGTGACAGTCGGCAGCCGAAACTTCTAGGCCTCGCTCACGAGCCTGCCCTGCATGTTCTGAGCCTCCAACGCAAGCGGCGGCATCCAGCCGATCGCGTGATGACCACCTACCGTCTTTCCAGGTCGCGTTCGAGTTTGGCGGCGATGGCTTGCAGGCGTTGTAGCGTCGAGGCATCGGGTGGGAACTGCGTTTCCGCTCGCGAGCTAACCGACTCCCATATTTCTGCGCGCAGGCGGTCGCGAACCTTGCTATCCAGGTCGAGGTACCGACTCAGTAGCGTTCGAATGGCTTGCAGGTCCTGCTCGTCGAGACGGGACACGGAATGCACGCAATCCAGATAGGGATTCCATGCCTGCGGCGGCATCGCCTGGCCGGATACCTTGTGTGGGTTTCGGGCGATTACCACCAACGTGCCAGCGACCATATCACCCAATCGTTGGCAGCGAGCCGAGAGGAACAGCAGTACCACATCCACTAACAGCAGCACTGGGAACGCATCGGCCGCCATCAGCAAGGTGCGCAAGACGGCGGAGGGCAGAGACACCGCTCCTCCGTTCTGACCAATGACTCTCAGACCTACCATCCGCTTGCCCAGCGTCTGGCCACGTTTCAGCCATGTCAGTAGAACGAAGTAGAGCAAGAAACCGACCAGTGAGCAATAGAGGATGATATAGAACCCGGTATCTGCCAGGTTCTCTGGTACGGACAAGCGTGAGGATAGCCAGGCCCACCCTAACATCGCCGCCAGGATGGCGATGAGCCAGATACCGATGTCGAGTAGCACTGCTCCGGTCCGCGAGGCCAGGCCCGCGAGTCGGAAGCTGAGTTCCACCTTCTCCGGGGTGAGGATGGTGACTTCTTGCCGCATTCGCCAGCATTATCCCGCGAACCATAGAGCCTCGGCAAGGGCTCGGCTCGGGTGCGCTAGGTACACTCCGGGCATGGTGTTCACCCGCCGGTTCTGGCTGTTGCTGCTTGCCGGGAGCGTGTTCGGGTTGGCCTCTCTGCTGTCCGAGGGGTTCGTGCTCTACCTCGTAGCCTGGGACGTGGCGCTGCTGGTGGTTGCCTTTGTCACCTATCGCCTTGCCCCCAAACCCGATCAGTTCCAAGCGGCCAGGAGCCACGATCCCGTGCTATCCGCTCGCACGCCGAATCTGGTGGTAGTGAACGTCGGATATCGAGGAACTGAGCGATTGCAGGCCACGATCCGCGACGAGCCGCCTCCGGAGTTCGATACGGATCGTGCTGCTCGCGAGGTCGTGCTCGAGCCGGGTAAGGATACCGTGCTTCGATATCATGTAACACCTCCCGATAGGGGCTCGTTCGAGTTTCGAGAGCTGTTCCTGCGTGTACCCGCGCCCCTCGGATTGGTGCTGCGAACGTATCGGTTGCCGCTGCGCACCGAGGTTGCCGTATATCCTAACATCCTTGCGCTGCGCAAGTACGACCTGCTCATGCGGCGGGGCCACCTACGGGAGATCGGGATTCGACGCGCCACCCTGAAGGGTGCGGGCTCGGAGTTCGAGTCGCTGCGAGAGTACCAAGTAGGTGATGACATCCGCAGGTTGGACTGGAAGGCTACTGCTCGGCGCGGTAAGCCCGTCGTGCGGCAGTACCAGGCCGAGCGAAGTCAACCCGTGATCCTGGCCCTGGATCTAGGGCGCCTCATGCTGGCGGAAGTGGACGGTGTCAGCAAGTACGATCATGTGATAGACGCCGCTCTCATGCTGGCACATGCCGCTGTGGAAGCGCAGGACCGCGTGGGATTGTTGCTCTATCACGATCGTGTGGTGCGGTTCGCGGCCCCACAGAAGGGACGCGCACAGATTGGCAGGATATTGCAGGAGTTGCACGGCATACAGCCGGAGGCCGTCGAGTCCGATCTGCAGCGTGCCCTCAACCACCTACGAGCGCGCTGGCGAAGGCGGTCGCTGGTGGTGGTGTTCACGGACCTGGTGGAGCCGGAAAGCTCGGCCGGGACGCTATCCGCCCTGCTCGCACTACGTAGCCATCACCTATGCATGGCCGTCGCCGTCTCCGACCCGAAGATCGAAAGCCTGACATCCCGTTCTCCCAACACCCCGAAGGAGTTGTACGAGCGGGCGGTGGCGACCCACATTTCAGAAGATCGCCGCGCCGCCGTAACTCGCTTGCAGAATGCTGGTATTCGGGTGGTAGACGCGGAACCGGAACGCCTCGCTGCCGCTTTGGTCAACGAGTACACTTCTATCAAAGCCCGCGGATTGCTATAGGTCCTACCTAGGTGGAACCACCTGCAACGTCTTCAGGAAGTTCACGATGTCCCGTCGCTGTTGCTCCGTCAGTGCCAGGTACTTTTCCCGTGACGGTCGCGCCTCGCCGGCATGATGGACGATGGCCTCGCCGATGCTCATGCAGTCCCCCCGGTGGCCCCAGGGTCCGGAGTTGCCCACGTCCCACAGCTTGCGGGTGATGAACTGGTCCAACGGGACCCCACCCTGAACGAGGCGCTCGTTCGCGAAGAACGGATCCTGTTCGTCACAGATTACGTGTCGCTTCAGATCGGTGTACGCCCGCACTATGGCTTTGCCGCCCGGAAGTCTCTCGAGCCGGTTCCCTAATCCTTGCTTGGTGAGGTCGAGCTGGAACGACCTGCGTACATCCTGCGGGCGAAGGTTGCCCGGCGGGTTGTAGGGGTTGGGCTCGGAGTAAACGGGATTGTTTAGGATGAGTGCGGGGCGGTGACAGTCGGCGCAGCCGATCTGTTCGAATAGGTTCTGGCCGCGAACCACCGACGCGATCTCGCTTCCCTTCTTCGGCATCACTTGCTGCGGGATTGCGAGCGCAACCTGGAAGATAGTCGCCGCCGTAATGTCACCGACCGAGAGCTCGTCCGTCACGCCGTCCTCGTCGAAGTCGGCTTCGCCCGTCCGTTGCATGCCGAAGCGCTCGACGGCCTGCATTCCATGGTGGTGGTTGAATGCGTTCACCGTGAACACGCGAACGGAGTTCACCACGCCCTTCTGGTGGAACGGCTTGATAATCAGGTCCGGATCGACTCCCTCCACTTGCGAGGTGTCCACGCTGCCGTCGGGCTTTGCGGTGATCTTGCCGAAGTAGACGTCCTTCGTTCTGAGTTCGCGAGTCACCGGCTGGCCCGTCCTCTTGGCGGCCGCGATGGCGTCCGCACGAATGGCGTGCATGTCGGCCGTCATCTCCCTGGCCAACATCTCGATGGCACCCGAGCCGTGCATGCCGAGTGTGTTCCGCTCGTTGCTGAACTCCGACGAGATAGACTCCACGACGGGGTCGCGAACCTGAGCAAGTACGAACACGTTGGCGACGAAGTCTCCCGAACCGCCCGCTTCGGGATCGTTGTGGCAACTAGCGCACGACCCGGCATCCGGACCCGAGGTTCTAATCATGAAAGGCGCAGAGTCCGGTATTCGCTTCGTCGGGTTGCCGTCTCCGGTCGCTGCCGGACGCCCAAAGCCGTCCAGCTTGTTGAACTTGGCAGTGAACAGGAAACGCCCGAAGTTCACCAGATCGGCGAGCGAGTACCTGTTGTTCTCGATTTGCGATTGGTCAATGTGACCGGGCAGAACCGGCGTATCTCCCGGTGCCTGTGAAACGGTGGAGCTGACGAATAGGCCTGCCAACCCCAGCGTGGCAATGGCGGCTACGAGGCCGCGGCTTCCAAGCTGCATCTACCTCACTCCTGCTTTCCCCAGGGACCAATGGTTCGCGGCGCTAAATACCGCGACTCCTTTCATTCTAACCTAGGACTCGCGCTTTGGCAACATTCAGCCTCGAAGCTCGGTGAGAATGCGGTCTTCCTCGGCGTAGTCGAACTCCGGCCGCGGTTCTGGGGGGTTAGCCCGTTCCCACTCGATGGTTTCGGCCAGCGCGCGGTCTTCGGGCACCTCCTCCGTGTAGGCCAGCTCCGTGCGGATGCGGCCGGAATCCACCGCCAGATGGTGCGTGAAGTCGCCCTCCTCGCCTAGGCGTCCAGCGGGCACCGCGACCACCTCGCCTTTCCAGCCAACTGCTCGGCCCACGCGCCGCACCCATTCGGCTTCGGTGTACGGCTCGGGCTCCGCTACGTTGTACACCCGCCCGGCAGCCTCGTCGCGAAGCACAGCGAGCGAGATGGCATGCCCCACGTTGCCCACGTACGCGTGAGAGTCTCGCCAACGGTATTGTGCTTCGTCCAGTAAAATCGCGGGGCGCCCATCGTCCATTCGCTTTAGGTAAGGATAAAGCCGGTGCTGGTAGTCGAGGGGCCCGTACACCATCGGCAGGCGGAGCACGGTGCCCGGGAGGCGATCGTCGGACAGGAACACCTTCTCGGCAAGGATTTTGTCGTAGTCGTCCAGCCTTCGCCTGGGATCGTCGGCCGCGCGAGGGGTCTCCCCCCGATAGGGGTACAGGCGCTCGCGCAGGGGCGAATCCTCAGTGAGGGGAACCGGGTCGGGAGGTCCCTTCTCGTTGCCGAGGAGTTTGCCGTAGGCACGATACACGTCCACGCTGCTGATTGCGACCACTCGACGTGCATATCCTACGAAGACGTCGAGGACCGCCTCTGCATCGGTATCGTCTAGCGGCCGCATGTCCAATACGACGTCGGGCACCACTGCTCGGAGGGTGTCCGCATGACTACGAAGCTCGTTGCGGTCGCCTAGCAGATGCTCGACGGTGTCGGGCAGCTCTGCGTTGCTCTTTCCGCGGTGGAAGACGGTCACCTCGCACCCCTCGCGGACCAGGCGCCGCACCACCTGAGGGCCGATGAAGAGCGTACCGCCAAGTACCAGGACCTTCATTGGGAGTCCCCTTCCGTCTACTCGCTAACATCTAAGGGCAGGCTTCGCCCCAGGCCGCGTCTTACCTCCCAAACCACACCGACTGCCGACTTCGTACCCCGGCGCGGTCATTGGGCCTGCGCCGGGCGCGTTGTGAGTGCGCACCGGCGGGTGCGGGCCAAGACGCCGAGATCAGTGGATTCGGCCTACGCGAGAATGACCACCAGCGGTGTCGCCGCCGGACCAGTCTGTCATTACCGCGAATGTGTGGACGGACATGGCGCCCGACTCGCTGGGAGCTCATGTCGGACGCTTCATCAATACTAACAGCATCACCACCGGTGTCTTGGCGTGGACGCTGTGAGGCAGGTTCGGCCTCATGTACACGCAAGTGCCTGCGACCGCCGAAGTGGAGTCCTTCCCTAGTGTGAGGTCCGCCTCACCCTTCAGGAACTGCAAAAGCGCCGGCATGGAGGCGGTATGCTCGGAAAGCTCCTGCCCAGCGCCGAAGCCGAATACTAACACTTTGGCATATTCGTCGTCCAGCAAGGTACGGCTCAGAATGCCGTCCACGGGTGGCTCGACACCGACGGTCGGATCGAGCAGGTAAAGATAGTCCATCCTTGCCTCCTTCTTATCCCGTCCGTCTCCGGACCAGGCCTCGGAGCACGCGAAGCAGGCCGCGCGAATCGATCACTCGCTCTTTCAGGGGGATGATACCGTTGTCCGTGATACGAATGCTCTCGGGACACACCTCCTCGCAGCATTTGGTGATGTTGCAGTAGCCGACGCCTGCCTCTTGCCAAATCATCTCGGCGCGATCGGCAATGTCCATAGGATGCATCTCGAGTCCTGCGAGACGTATCATCTGTCGAGGGCCGAAGTAGTGATCTTTCAGCTGGTGTTCGCGCAGGACGTGACACACGTTCTGACACAGGAAGCACTCGATGCACTTACGGAACTCCTGCACGCGCTCGACGTCACGCTGCCGAATGCGAAAAGGCTGATCTCCGATCTTCGGATCGTAGGTGAATGCTTGGATTTTCTTGGCCTGCTCGTAGTTCCAGGACACGTCCGTCACGAGGTCGCGGATGAGGGGGAAGGTCTTGATAGGATACACACGTATTGGCCCGGGTGGCAGAGCGTCGAGACGCGTCTTGCACATGAGTGATGGGATACCGTTGATCTCCGCGCTGCAGGAGCCGCACTTAGCCGCTTTGCAGTTCCAGCGGCAGGCAAGCGAGCCATCTTGCTCCCTCTGGATAGCATGGATAGCATCCAAGACCACCCAGCCCTCCGCTGCCTGCACGCGGTACTCGCGCTCCTCACCACCCTTCGCATCCCCTCGAAACACTCTCAGCGTGTATTCCGCCATTACTTCTTCCCCTCGAATAGTGCCTTCAACTCTGGAGACATCTCCGGAACTGGCGATGAGCCGATTCGAACCTCTCCGTCCACGAACGTAGCAGTCACGTTCTTCTTCGCCCACTCGTCCGACTCGTTCGGGTAGTCCAGATACCAGTGACCCCCCCTACTCTCCTTGCGCTCGGCGGCACTGCGTAGAATGGCCTCGCCGAGTGCCACCATGTGCACCACGTCGCGACAGGTGTGCCAGCTAGGATTGTACGCTCGCCCGCCTTCCGCCTTCAGGTTGGGTAGGCGCGCCTTCACGGCGAGCATCTTCGCTAGACCTTCTTCTAGACCCGCAGTGGTCCGGGCAATCCCTGCGTGTTCACCCATGATGTCCTGGACTTCGGAGTGCAAGTGGAATGGGTTCTCGTTGCCACCTTCGAACGGTGCCAGCAGCGAGCGAGTTTCCACCTCCACCTGTTCTTCGTCCAACTTTCCAGGTGCGTTGGCTTTGGCAAACTCCGCAGCGGCGAGACCGGCCCGTCGCCCGAAGACCAGGAGATCGGACAATGAATTGCCCCCCAATCGGTTCGCGCCATGTAGACCACAGGCGCACTCGCCAGCCGCGTACAACCCGGGCAGGGTGGTAGCACACGTCTCTGGGTCGGCGGCGATACCACCCATCGTGTAGTGAATGGTGGGAGCCACTTCCATCCGTTCTTTCGTTATGTCGAGGTCTCCCAGCCGGTGGAACTGCTCGTACATGCTGGGGAGCTTGGCCTTGATATACGCTGCCCCACGGTGGCGAATGTCCAGGAAGGCACCGCCGTGTGGACTACCACGTCCCGCTTGCACCTCCTTGTAGATGGAGCGTGCTACCACGTCTCGAGGCAGAAGCTCGGGGGGACGTCGGTTGTTCTTCTTGTCGTCCAGCCACCTGCGAGCCTCCGCCTCGTCCTCGGCGAACTGCCCCCGATACTGCTCGGGCATATACTCGTCTTTGAACATGAAGCGCTCGCCAAGCGAGTTAGTCAGGATGCCGCCCTCGCCTCGGACGGCTTCCGTTACGAGAATGCCTTTCATACCCGGAGGCCAGACCATACCAGTCGGGTGGAACTGGACCATTTCCATGTCCTTCAGTTGCGCGCCTGCGAAGAAGGCCATCGCTGCACCGTCCCCGGTGCTTTCCCAAGAGTTGGAGGTAACACGAAACATCTTGCCCCACCCGCCGGTAGCTATCACCACCGCTTTGGCGCGGAACAGCACGAACTTCCCGGTGTCTCGCACATAGCCAAAGGCCCCGATCACGCGACCGTCATCCAGCAGGAGGCGTGTTAGTGTCACCTCCATGTGCGTGTGCACGTCTAGGCTAACTGCCTTATCCTGCAGCGTGCGAATCAGCTCGAGACCGGTGCGATCGCCGACGTGATTCAGACGGCGATACAGGTGCCCCCCGAACGGGCGCTGCGATATCTTGCCGTCCGGCGTACGGTCGAACACCGCGCCATACTTCTCGAGCTCCAGGATACGGTCGGGTGCTTCCTTGGCGAAGATTTCCACCGTTCGCGGATGGTTGATGAACTTGCCGCCTTTCATCGTGTCCACGAAGTGCACACGCCAATCGTCCGGCTCGTTCATGTTTCCCAGAGCTGCCGCGGCGCCCCCCTCGGCCATCACGGTGTGCGCCTTACCGAGCAGCGACTTGCACACCAAGCCCGTGCTCGCTCCCGACTCGATGGAGGCGATGGCGGCGCGCAGCCCTGCACCGCCGGCTCCGATCACTAACACGTCATACTCGAAGCTGTCGTAGGTTTCCATCGCTAGAACACGATCCTGGGGTCTTGTGGTATCACGCCCGCGCCGAGAAGACGGATGTACAGGTCAATCAACATGATGGAGACGAGGCTGGCCCAGAACCACTGCATGTGGCTCACGTTCCACGCCGTGACCCATCGCCACAGGCTGTAGCGCACGGCACCGCCCGGGCAGTCGAAGCAGTCAATCTTGCCCCCCACCAGATGTCGGAAGTAGTGGCACGAGAAGGTGTAGAGGGTCACCATCACCGCCTCGAGTGTGTACAGCAGACTGCCCACCCCGATGCCGAAACGTCCATCGAAGATATACGCCTCGACCGTGTCCTTATAGGTGAGAAACACCAGCGCGGCGGCGAAGAAGAAGGTGATGCGATGCAGGTTCACCCACACCCAAGGCATCACTGTCTCTCCTGCATACTTCTTGCGACTTTCCGGCACCGCGCACGCCCGTGGGTCGGCAAGAAACGAACGGTAGCCGGCCTTCCGGAAGTAGTAGCATGTCAGCCGGAAGAAAAGCGGTATGGGTAACACGAACAGCGCCGGCGAGACGTTGGTGCTTGCCAGAAACCCCCACCCGCTCTTCACGAAGTGCAACGCGTACAAGGGAGAGACGTAAGGCTCTTGGATGAAATGTGTAGTTCCGGGCTGGTAGAAACCTTCCAGCGCTCGCCACGACGAGTATATGATGAAGCCGACGAAGACCACCACGGTCAGCAGCGGAGTAACCCACCATGCGTCCTGGCGAACTGGGTGGGCGATGCACGTTGCGCCGGTGGTCGCAGGTGCGTTAGTCGCCATTGAACCTCCAGGGAAAGCGAGCCGTCCGCCGATCCGTGCCCGTCCGTCTTCTCGCGCTGCCGGCTGGGCGAAGTCGCAGAACCGATCGAGTGGCGAACGGGGAACCGTGGGAACGACGCCCCGACGGAGCATTCTACCCCTGCCGCCGGATCCCTTCTGGGTACTTTCGTCATAGGGCCTAGCCGATGAACGGGGTACATTCACCGCCGTGATGAAAAAGCCAAGACCGATCAGCACCCTCCTCGCGCTGGCGCTCACGATTGCCGTAGCCGTCGCGCAGCCCTTCGATCTCACCATCCTGCACAGCAACGACATCCACTCGCGAGTGGAACCGGCCCGACTCGCGGGCAACCCGATCGGGGGCTACGCGCGCCAGGCCGCGCTCATCGCCAGGCTGAAGGCCGAGAACCCCAACCCGTTGGTGCTGAATGCCGGCGACAGCTTCCAAGGCACGTTGTACTTCAACGTGTACGTGGGACTTGCCGATGCCGCGTGCATGAACCTCGTCGGCTACCAGGCGATGGCGGTCGGGAACCACGAGTTCGACCGTGGGCCGCAGCCTTTGGCTACTTTCGCTAAGCTCGTGCAGTTTCCGCTGCTTGCCGCGAACCTGGACGTCTCCGCCGACCCCGATCTGAAGGGGCTCGTCCACCCCTCGACGGTCATCGAGATCGGGGGGCAGCGCATCGGCGTGGTGGGCGCAATCACGCCGGATCTGTTCTCCATCTCCTCTCCCGGCGAGAGCATCGAGATGCGCGACCTCCTCTCCAGCGTTCAGGCAGAGGTGGACAAGTTGCTGGGCGACGGGATTGACAAGATCGTGCTGCTCTCGCACATCGGGTACTCGGAGGACGTGGCCTTGGCTGGAAAGCTGAAAGGTGTGGACGTGATCGTGGGCGGCCACAGCCACACGCCCCTCGGCAAGATGGAGTTTCCGGGCGCGCCCCAGTCGCGGGGAGCCTATCCGACCGTGGTACGCGGCGCAGACGGGCAGACCGTGCTCGTGGTTCAGGCATGGGAGTGGGGCAAGATAGTTGGCAAGCTTCGGGTGCAGTTCGACGAGGTGGGACGGGTGACTGGCTGGAGCGGTTCCGAGCCAATTCCCGTAACCGAGGACCTGTCCGAAGACCCGGTGGTAAGGTCGCTGATCGCCGCGCTCCAGCGACCCATCGCGAGCCTGCAGAGCGAGAGAATCGGGATTACCGACACACCGCTCGGCCCCGTCGCGAGCTTTCCCGGCGAGAACACCATGGCGAACGTGATCACCGATGCGATGCTGGAGGCCACGGCCAAGCAGGGATCGGTGGCTGCCTTCATGAACGCGGGCGGAGTGCGGGCCGCCCTCGAGCCCGGTCCGATCACCTATGGGCAAGCCATATCGGTGCAACCCTTCAACAACACCCTCATCGTGATGGACCTGACGGGCGAAGATCTGCTCAAGTCACTGGAGCACGGCGCGGGAGGCGGTGGGATGCTTCACCCCTCTCGAGGTACATCCTACGTCATTGATCAGGGCAAGCCCCAAGGCAGCAGAGTATCCGACGTTATGATTGCGGGGAAGCCGTTGGACCGCGGGACCACCTATCGAGTGACTGTGAACAGCTTCACTGCCGCGGGTGGTGATGGTCACGAGGTGCTGAAGGCTGCGACCGGCTACCGCTACGACACGGGGTTGCTGGACATCGACGCGCTAGTCGAATACATCAAATCCCACTCGCCTCTGTCCCGCAGTGGAGAGGGGCGAGTCAGGGTTCGCAGGTGACGGCCCCGGGGGCATCAGGCCACACTGCTCGTGGAAGGTAGTTACGCTCGGCCCCACCGGTTGGGTGGGAAGACAGAGAGCGATCCCTCCGGCGCTGTGGTAGTGGTAGGCGGCATGCCAGACGTCAGCACCTCTCACCGCTCCTTCGGGATGACAGGTAGCAGGCTAGCCACTGGGCCAGAGGACCCTGTTGGTCGGTTACGACTCCGACTCCTGCTTCGCGGGGGTGCCGGGGAGGATGAGTGTGCCGGAGCCCTCGTTGGTGAAGATCTCGCGCAACAGAGCCTCACGCGCCAGACCGTTTACGATGTGCACACGTGGTACGCCGCCGTGAAGCGCCTCGATGCACGTGGTGATTTTGGGTAGCATGCCGCCCGTAATGACCCCCGTGGCAATCAGGCTCTCCGCCCTCGCGATGTCAATCTCGGGGATCAGCGTCGAGGGGTCGTTCGGATCATGCATCACACCATCCACGGCGCTGAGTAGTATGTACTTCGTGGCGCCGAGGTCCTGCGCGAGCCGAGAGGCGAGCGTGTCAGCGTTCACGTTGAGCGCCTGACCGCTGTCGTCCGCAGCCAGCGAGCACACCACCGGCACGTAGCCGGCAGCGACGAGGTCGTGTAGCACGGAGCAGTCAGTGCTCTGCAAATCCCCCACGAAGCCGAAATCAACCTGTCGGATCTCGCCCGTGCCGGGATCCTTCAGCTTGACGGGTGGGCGGCGCTTGGCCTTCACCAGCCCGGCGTCGATCCCGCTGAGGCCCACGGCCGGAACACTCTGCCTGCGCATGGTCGCAATGATGTCGGTGTTCACGGTGCCAGCGAACGCCATCTTGGCAACTTCTAGCATCTCTTCGGATGTGATGCGCCGGCCGTTTACGAACTCGCTCTGCACACCCAACCGATCCGCCAGTTCTGTCGCCTGCTTGCCGCCACCATGGACTACTACAAGTCGGATGCCCACTTGGTGCAGCACACCTAGCTGTTCGGCGACATGGTCGAGCTGTGCTCCTCTTTTGCACAGCTCGCCTGCGAGTTTCACTACGAAGCACTTGTCCTTGTAGGAGCGTATGTAGGGAAGTGCTGCGCGCAGCGCAGCCATGTCGCTCGTCATGTCAGTTTCCCCCCTGCTGGAGCAGGTGTTCCAGAATGGCTGCCTGCGCCCACATGCGGTTCTCCGCTTGTTCGATTACGATGGACCGATCGCTATCCAGGGCGTCGTCCGCGATCACCAGATTGCGTCGCACGGGCAGGCAGTGCATCAAGTGCGACTTCGGTGGCAGCTTCCGTAGGGATACCATCCAGTCCGAATGCCGCTGGAAGCTGTCGCGCTGTCGCTCGATGTCACCGTACATCGCCCGCGCACCCCAACTCTTGACGTACACGATGTCGGCCGCACGGAGTGCCTCCGACTGGTCGTGTGTGATCTGCACTGGTCCTACGCGGCTCGAGATCTCGTCGTCCAACTCATAACCCTCTGGGTGAGCAACGGTGACATGCATACCGGCCAACGAGGCCGCAAGCACCGCAGAGTGTGGCACCGCGAGTGGTAGCGGATTCACATGGGGCGCCCAGGTAAGAACGAACCTCCTGTCCTCCGTGGACCCCAGTCTTTCTCTCATAGTGAGCATATCGCCGAGAGCTTGGCACGGGTGTTCGATGGCAGACTCCAGATTCACGACGGGAACGGTCGCGAATCGTGCGAAGCTACGTATCACCGTGTCCTGTCGGTCGTCGGAATAGTCCTTCATGCCTGCAAAGGAGCGTACACCTAACACATCACAATATCGGCTGAGCACCGGGGCGGCTTCCCGAACGTGTTCGGCCCTATCGGCATCCATTCGGACACCATCCTCATACTCGATGCGCCAGGAGTCCGCTCCGGGTGACAGCGTGACCGCGTGGCCTCCGAAGCGCATCATCGCCGCTTCCATGGAGACGCGCGTGCGGAGAGAGGGGTTGAAGAACAGCATCCCGAGAATGCGGTCGCGCAGCGCGTCGGCGGTGGCACCCGCTTTCAGCTCGGCGGCCCGGCTTACCAGGGCATTCAGCTCGCCGGCGTCCCAATCCAACATCGTCACCCAGTGTCTCATGCGTGTAGTACCTCCCCGAGGGCCTTCGCCAATGCGATAACATGTTGCTCTCGTGTGATCAGTGGCGGCAGTAAACGCAGCACGTGCGGATCGCGGCTCTTGCCCGTGATGATGCCGCGCTCCATCAGCGCATCGTGTACTTCTTTCGCTGGTAGTGACAGCCGCAGCCCCAACAGCGCTCCCCTGCCGAGCACCGCTTCCACTCCCTTTACGTGACAGTGCCGCTTCACCCAGCTCTCGATCCTTGCGGCGTTCGTTGCCAGATCCTGGGCCTCCAGCGTCTCGACGGTTGCACACATCGCTGCACATGCCAGCGGGCCGCCCCCGAACGTCGAGCCCATATCACCCATCTTCACCTGCTCAGCCACTTCGCCCGTCATCAGCAGCGCACCCATCGGCACGCCTGCTGCGATCCCCTTTGCGAGCGTCACCATCTGCGGGAACACGCCGCGCGAACCCGCGACGAATGGCACGCCGGTTCTGCCCATTCCCGTCTGAACTTCGTCGAAGATGAGCCATGCGCCCACCTCTCGGCACCTCACTACCAACGCCTCTAGGTAGGTGTGATCGAGGGTGATCACTCCTGCCATGCTGAGGATTGGCTCGACGATGACAGCGGCTGTGTCGGTGTCGATCTGACGGATCTCCTCGGTGCAGTTGGGTACGAGTCGTAACACAGGGCCAGACCAAGGGTTCAGCGATTCGGCGCGCTTCGCCTGATCGGTGGCTGCCGCCGCCAGTAGCGTGCGCCCGTGGAATGCACCTCGCAGGGCTGCAATCTTCGATCGCCCGAGCTTCTCGACAGCGAGCCGCAGCGCGTTCTCGTTCGCTTCTGCGCCGGAGTTGCAGAAGAACACCTTGTCGTATGGTGCCCCTGCGAAGCCGGTGAGCATACGCGCGGCACGATCGCGGACGTCCAGCGGAGCGACGTTGGAGTAGAAGAGCAGCGACTTTGCTTGCTCCGCGATGGCCTGTGCGACCGAGGGTGGCGAGTGGCCCAGCAGCGCGACCGCGTGTCCGCCGTAAAGGTCCAGATACTCCCGGCCGTCGGTGTCGTACACATACATCCCGTCACCGTGGATCACGGTGAATGGTAGCGTCTCGTAGGTGTCTACCAGTGCGCTCATGTCAGACGGGCCTCCATCCCGGGTGCCACAGGCCCGTCGTTTCAGGCAGTCCGCACATCAGGTTCAGGTTCTGGATCGCCGTCCCGCACATACCCTTGATCAGGTTATCCAGTGCCGCCATCACCACCACGTCGTGATCGCGTGCGGCAACCCCGATGTCGCAGAAGTTGCTACCTACCACATTCTGCAGCTCCGGCGGATCATCCAGCACGCGGACGAACGGCGCGTCGGCATAGAACTCTCTCACGCGTGCCAGTGTCGAAGCAGACGTCATCGCATCACGTAGGGTCAGATGCGCTGTCACGTAGATGCCGCGGCTTACGGCCATACTTTGCGGCACGAACACGCACTCGGGGGCCGAGTCTGCGAGTTTGCCGAGAGTCTGTGCGATCTCCGGCTCGTGCTGGTGTGTGAGTGGCTTGTAGGCGAAAAAGTTCGAGTGTCTGACGGGATGATGGGTGGTCTCCCGAGGGGATCTCCCAGCACCGGAAGAACCCGTCTTCGCATCGAACACGATCCTGCCGCTTACATCTGAAACGAAGGGGGCGGCCGCCAAGATGCACGCGGTAGCCAGACACCCGGGGTTTGCAATGATCCAGGCACCACGCACCTCATCCCCGGCCAGCTCGGGAAGCCCATACACCACCTGCTGCCGCAGCGTCTCGTCCCGGGAAGATTCGGGATAGTAAAGCCGATGCGCCCCGGGGTCAGCCAATCGGAGGTCGCCGGAGAGATCTATGATCCTAACACCTCGGTCGCGACACACCGGAGCCAACTCTGCGAGCTGCTTGCCACTCACGCCGTTCGGCTGCGCCGAGACCAGCACACGATGCGAGTAGGTACAGAGTACATCCCAATCCACGGCCTCGGCGAATGCACCGCCGTAGAAACCTCGTAGGTGAGGATGAGCCTCGGAGATCGTGCGGCCAGCCGACCCCGACGACACCACACAAACCACCTCGGCGTCCGGGTGATGAGTGAGCAGGCGCAACGTCTCGCCCGCCCCGTACCCCGTTCCTCCGAGTATCGCCACTCCCACTCGCTTCACGACTTACCACCGATCGCTCGCACACGTTCCAGCACGTGCGCTCCGAGCACTCGTCCGCTCGACCGCGCGTTGATCGCCCTCACACCTAGCGATTGCTCGATATACGAGGTCCCGACGGCGTTGTCCGTAGTAGGACCGCTGACGGCATGTGGTGTCAGCCCGAGTTCATCGCATAACAGCCGCATACCACCCCACGCTCCCACCGGATCGTTGGCACACAGGATCAGAGTGTTACATCTTCGCGCGATCTCGGGGTCGGCGAGGATGTCCCTCACGCCGTATTGTCCCAACAGTCCATCACCCAGCTCGGCGACGATCACGTCTGCGCCCTCGTGAGCCAGGTGGGAGATGAGGGTTCGTGCCGTGCTCACCGCCGTATCGGGGTCGGTGGTTACGATGCCGGCATCCATGAACGAGACCGCCCAGGCAGCCCCGTAGTCGCTCATGTGCAAGGTATCACGCAGGAGCGAGACACCCGTCAGCTTGCACGCCCCCACCTTAATGCCCGCAGTCGCCAGCGTGCGTATGATATGGCAAGATGCCAGCGTCTTGCCGCTGTTCATCGAAGTGCCTACTACGAATACCACCGGGCAGTCACCTAGCGAGCCGTTTCCACGTATCGCGTTCATCCCTACGTGCGCAGGAACGCCGGTGCGACTACCGAACTCCGGGAATACTAACACTGTGCCGAGCACCTCGAAGACGAATGGCTCGCCCACGTCGGGGTTGACCGAGGTGCACTTGCCGATCACGCCGCCGAGGTTGAGCACGTGCAATTGGTCTCCCGCACGGATGGATTGGGGCACTTCGCCGCTGTATCCCTGCAGGGCCTTGCGGTGACCTAATACCCCTACCACGATGTCACCGTCGTGCAGAGGCACCATGCGTCCTTGGGTGTTCTCGAGCGTGTTGTACACGGCCTTCTCGCCATGAATGCGTCCGGCGACGAGATAGCCTTCGGTGGCCACGATGTCTTTGCGACACCGCACCTCGTTGCGCAAGGGCACGTTCTTGGTGGCAGCGGCGATCTTGTCGGCGATAAGGCGGATCACGCTACATCAGCCTCCGCAGCTCGCCGAGCACGCGGTCCTGCGCTTTCTTGTTTCGCACGGCGAGAAACACCGTGTCGTCGCCCGCCACCGAGCCGACGAGCCCATCCAAGCCGCGGTTGTCAATGTCCACTCCCACGATGTTCGCCGCGCCGATGGGAGTCTTGACCACGATCAGGTTGGGTCCTGCGGGCTCCACGGAGCGGATCAGGGCGGGCGGCGAAGGGTCACGAGCCTCCGAACGATGCAGGCTCACGTAGCGCCCACCGACCTTGACGACCCCCAACTCGCGCAGGTCGCGGCTAATGCTGGACTGGGTCACCGAGAAACCGAGGCGCCGCATCGCATCGGCGACCTCCGACTGCCGCGAGAAGGCTTTGCGAGGCAGAAGGCGCAGAAGGGCCTGCTGCCTCTTAGTTCTTTCGTCTCGTGTTCGGAACATTCTTATTGCATAATCGGCTAGAGTATGAGCATAATACTGCGATCTCAGCCAAAAAGTCAAGCCGCAATTGGGACTTTATGCAAATCAAGTCTTTGACGCGGCGGAGGAGAGGATAGATGGAAAAGGTCGTGCTCGCCTACAGCGGGGGTCTGGACACCTCGGTCATTCTGCAGTGGCTCTTGGAGCGGGGTTTCGACGTGATCGCCTACGTAGCGGACGTGGGGCAGAAGGAAGACCTCGAGGCGGTCCGCGCCAACGCGCTGAAGGTCGGCGCCTCCAAGGTGTACGTGGAGGACTTGCGGCGCGAGTTCGTGACCGATTACATTTTCACCGCGCTCAAGGGCTCGGCCATCTACGAAGGCCGATATCTGCTCGGCACGGCCCTTGCGCGGCCTCTGATCGCGAAGAGGCATGTGGAAATCGCCCGCCGCGAGGGCGCACGCTACGTCGCGCACGGGGCCACCGGCAAAGGCAACGACCAAGTGCGCTTCGAACTCACCTTCTATGCCCTGGAGCCCACCATTCAGGTGATTGCCCCCTGGAAGACCCCCGAGTTTCTGGCGCAGTTTCAGGGTCGCACGGACCTTATCGACTACGCCAAGGAGCACGGCATCGAAGTGCCCGTCACCCACCAAAAGCCCTATAGCATGGATGCCAACCTGATGCACGTCAGCTACGAGGCGGGCATCCTAGAGGACCCCGCCGCGGCGCCGCCCGCCGATATGTTTCGAATGACCGTCTCGCCACAAGAAGCACCCGACCGCACGACCCGCATCGCCATCAGCTTCAAGGACGGGCTGCCGACCAAGGTGGAGAACCGAGACGACGGGCGCGTGGAGACCGACCCGCTTTCGCTGTTCCTCTACCTCAACGAGCTCGGTGGCGCGAACGGAATCGGACGTGTTGACATCGTGGAGAACCGCTACGTGGGCATCAAGAGCCGGGGCGTGTACGAGACGCCGGGCGGCACCATCTTGTGGACCGCGCACGCCGACCTGGAGGGCATCGCCATGGACCGCGAAGTGCACAGGCTCAAAGAAAGTCTGATGCCGCGCTTTGCCGAGCTGATCTATTACGGCTACTGGTTTTCGCCGGAGATGGACTTTCTGCGACAAGCGTTCGACAAGAGCCAGGAGGTGATCACGGGCACGGTGTACCTGGAGCTGTACAAGGGCAACGTGACCGTCGTGGGGCGCGAGTCGGAAAGCTCGCTGTATGACAAGGACCTTTCCAGCATGGACATCGAAGGCGGATACGACCAGAAGGACGCGCAGGGGTTCATCCGCATCAATGCCATCCGGCTCAAGGCGCACAACGTGATCCTGGAGCACGCGAAGTAGAGGAGCGAATGCCGAAACCGCTGTGGGACAAGGGCGAGAAAGTGGACGAGCGGATGCGCCGCCTGACCGTGGGTGACGACCCCGTTCTCGATCTAGAGCTGGTGCCGTTCGACTGTCTCGGGTCCGCTGCACACGCCCGAATGCTGGCATCCATCGGCGTGCTGACCGAGGACGAGGCGGATAGGCTCGTCCACGCGCTCGCTACGATCATCGAGCAGTGGCGAAAGGGCGAGTTCGAGATCGCGCCGGAGGAAGAGGACTGCCACACCGCCATTGAGCGAGAGCTGACGCGGCTGGTAGGGGATGCGGGCAAGAAGATCCATACCGGTCGCTCCAGGAACGATCAGGTGCTGCTGGCCGTGCGGCTGTATCTGCGGGATCGCGCGCTGAAGTGGATTGACAGCTCGTGTGCATTGGCGGACGCTTTTCTGTCTCGCCGTGACGAACTCGGCACCATCCCGATGCCGGGTTACACCCATCTTCAACCTGCAATGCCCTCCTCGCTCGGGCTATGGCTCCATGCGTTCGTCGAGGGTTGCTTGGACCTGGTGCGCCAGGGCTTTCGGCTACTCGATTCTTTGGACGAGTGTCCGCTGGGCTCGGCGGCAGGGTTTGGCGTACCTCTGACGCTGGACCGAGTGATGACTGCGCGGTTGCTCGGCTTTGCGCGCCCGCAGCGCAGTGTGGTGGACATCCAGAACAGCCGCGGCCGTCACGAGGGCCGTTTCCTTGCTTGGGCCTGCGAGATTGCCACGCTACTGGAGAAGTTCGCGTGCGACCTCTCGCTGCTCCTAACCCGGGAGTTCGGTTTCTTCCGGCTGCCCGTCGAGCTGACCACCGGTTCCTCCATCATGCCGCAGAAGCACAATCCTGATCTGGCGGAGCTGCTAAGAGGCCGCGCCGCGCGCGTGCGCGGCGCGGCCTCCGAGCTTGCGATGGTCGCCGCCAAGCTGCCATCCAACTACCACCGCGACCTGCAATACACTAAAGAGCCGCTGTTCCGTGCAGTGCGCGAGACGGAAGCGATGATGGAAATCGCGGTGCTGCTCGTGGAGGGAATTCGGCCCGATGAGGACCGCCTGCGCGCCGCGATGACCGACGAGATATACGTCACCTACCAGGCGTACCGCCTGCTGGGAGAAGGTATGCCCTTCCGAGAGGCATACCGTGAGGCGGCCCGTCTCTACGCCGAGGGCGCGATGGATATGGACGCGCTGCGCACCGACTTCGAGATCGTTCGCGAGCAGTCCGACAGCGAGGCGCGAGAGGCAATCGTGGAGCTGGCCGAGCTGAGGGACAAGAAGGAGGCAACCGTGGAGCGGCTGAGGCAAACGGAGCGCCTGCTTATGGGTGTCGTCTAAGGGATGGACGAGCTTCTCGACCTGTTCCTTACGCTCTGCCACATCAACTCCCCCTCGCGCAGTGAGCGGGCGGTGCAGGATTTCTTGGCGGAGGAGCTGCGAGCGCTCGGACTGCAGCCGATAGAGGACGACGCGGCTGCCGCGGCCAGCGGCAATGCCGGCAACCTGATCGTCGAGGTGCCTGCAACCGTCACGGGCGCCCCCACCATACTTCTCACCGCACACGTGGACACCGTGGAGCCGAACCCCGACGTGCCCATCGTAGTGGAGGGCGGTATCGTGCGCACGGACGGCTCGGCCATCCTCGGGGCCGATGACAAGGCGGGCGTCGCGCCTCTTCTCTACGCGCTGAAGAAGGTGAGGCGGGAGGGCTTGCCCCACGGCCCGCTCTGGGTGGCGTTCACAGTTTGCGAGGAGGTCGGGCTGCTCGGTGCCAAGGCGCTGGACATCGAAGCCATGGGGGCCGAGATGGCCTTCGTGCTGGACGCCGGTCCCCCCGTTGGCACCTATATCGCTCAGGCTCCCTGGCTCACCGAATTGCACGGCGAGGTGATCGGCAGGGCGGCGCATGCGGGAGTGCGCCCCGAAGACGGCATCAGCGCCATCGAAGTGGCAGCCGACGCTATCGCGGGCATGAAGCTCGGACGGCTGGACGAAGAAACTACGGCGAACGTCGGAGTGCTGAAGGGTGGGCAGGCGACGAACGTGGTGTGCCCCCGCGTGGAGTTCAGCGCGGAGGCACGAAGCCTAAGCAAGACGAAGCTGGACGCGCAGATCGCGCACATGAGGTCCTGCTTCGAGGCGGCAGCCCAGCGCCGCGGCGCGACGGCAGTCGTCTGCGAGCACGCATCCTTCGAGGGATATGCGCGAACTCCAGGCGAGCGCGTGGTGGACGTGGCGCAGAGCGCGGCTCGCTCGCTCGGCATGTCGGGCGCGCTGCGGAAGGCAGGCGGAGGCAGCGACGCCAACGTGCTGAATGCCCGTGGGCTCCCGAGCGTGGTGGTGTGCACCGGGATGCAGAAGAACCACACGCACGAGGAGTTCTGCTCGATCTCCGACCTGCACGCCACCGCCGACCTCACGCTGGCGCTGCTCGGGTTGGTTGCCGTGGGTTAAAAGGGTCCGACTCCATTAGGTGCTTCCGCCGCTTGCGGCGGAAGCTGCCAGTCCTCACGCTTGGGCTATAGCTGGTAAGATGCCTCTGCCGAAGCCTAGGCGGCATTCGCGGCTCGGGGGACGTCGTCCGCCCGACGGCCGCACTGGGGGTCCGAGATGACACGACACATTCTCATCGCCGCCGTGTGCACACTGGCGGCAAGCGGTGGCGCACAGGAGGCGACCATGACCAATCAGACGTCGGCCGAGTTGAAGAAGCTGGAGTTCCTGGTGGGCAACTTCACGGGCGATGAAAAGGCATTCACCGAAGTCGGGGAGGTGCCGTTCACGGCGGACATCCAGTCCGTGTGGGACCTAGGCGGACGTTACGTGCGCCAAGAGCACAAGTCCAAGCTGATGGGAGAAGACTGGCCCGGGCTGTTGCTTCTCACCTTCGACGCCGACATCAAGAAGTACCGAGCCTGGTGGTTCGATAACGGCGCCTCGAAACCGATGGAGATGACGGGCGCCTTCGAGGGGGATACGCTCGTCATGCTGTCGAAGCCGTATGCGCTGTCCGGCGCTCCGCCGCTCGAGTACCGTGTGCAGTTCAAGCCGAAATCGGCCACGGAGATTGACGTCCGCCTGGACTCGAGGAAGGACAAAGAGTACACGCCGGTGATTGAAGCCACGTACACGCGGAAGAAGCCCGGCAGCTGACTACTGGGAAGGAAGGTGCACTCCGATGCACTGTCACGCCTGCAGCGCCTCGCTGCACATGCCCGAGTTCAAGGGGCCGTCCGACATCTACTGCAAGTACTGCACGGACGAGCAAGGCAACCTGAAGTCGTTCGAGGAAGTTCGCGACGGGATCGCGCACTGGTTCACCACGTGGCAGGGGCCGATCGGCCCCGAAGTGGCGAAGAAACGCGCGGAGAGCTTCATGCGCGGTCTTCCCGCCTGGGCGCAAGACTGAGGCTTGGGCGGGCCGGTCTTTCCGACGGCCCATCGGCCGGCGCACCGCGTGAGCCGATAATCCGTGTGGAGACAGCTTGCTCACGAGGTGCGCCATGATCACCAAAGCCATCGCCCCCGAGGCCGCTCCGCCCGCCAGCGGAGCGTACTCACCCGCCCTTCGAGTGGGAGACTGGGTGTTCGTATCCGGTCAGCGGGGGATTAGTCCCACTACGGGACGCCTGGAGGCAGGGACGGTGCACGCGGAAACGCAGCGCGCCCTGCTGAACATCGCCGCGCTGCTCCAGGCCGCTGGGACATCGGTGGACTGCATCGTCTCCGTGGACGTGTGCATGAGCGATCTAAGCCTGCTTCCGGAGCTGGATCGAGCCTTCGAGGAGTTTTTCGATGCACCTCTACCCGCGAGGTCCGTGATGCAGGCGGCGCTGCAAGACGGGGCCATGGTGCAGATCTCCTGCGTGGCCTACTGCGGCCGCTAGGGCTCCTCGTTTTCGGCTGGCGCCGAACGCATCGCAACATACTTGCCCTGTGCATCAATCTCGGTCAGCCCGAGCTGCTGCAGCTCTGCGACGTGCTCGCGCAAGGTGATATGCACCTCGCCGTGCCCGGTATACGGCTTGGCGGCGTGCACGTCGCCGACGCTGACACCCTGCTTGGGCATGTAGAACATTACGCTGGGATGCCCAGGTCGGACGCGGTAGAGGACGTATGTCGCACCCTCCTCTACCAGCGGCTTCACCCTCTGTGCTAACACGTGCACATCCCGGTGAGTCTCGTCATAGTATGCGGGTATGCCTACGAGAGCCAATGGTAGTACGATACCGACGCCGATGACCACCGGCGTTACGCAGTGGGCCACCTCCACCCGCACCACTCGCGTGAGTAGCGTTGCCACTATCAGCATCACTGCCAGCATCAGAGCGGTCAGCCGCAATGCGTCTCCTATTCCCACCGGTACGTTCCACGTGCTCATCATCAGTGAGACGGCGCCGGAAAGCGCTACTACGCCGGTGGCGATCAGCGGCGTCGCCCACGCGCGCGAAGGCGACCCGCTGGTCCTTATTTCGAAGGGCACGATGGGTAGCAGCAACGCGACGGCAGGGAACGCCGGAAGGATGTAGCTGGGCAGCTTGCTGCCGCTCAGCGAGAAGAACACTAACACCACCCAGAACCATATCCAGCAGTAACGGTGGAAGGCGTCGCCGCGCGAGCGCACGGCCAACCAGGGCAGATAGAGCGACCATGGGAACATCCCCACCAGGAGCACCGGCAAGTAAAAGTAGATAGGCGCCGCGTGCGCGGTGTCTCCGCCGCCGAATCTCCCGAGGTTCTGCCGCAGAATGAACTCGGAGAAGAACTCCGACCCGTGCACCTTGTAGATGAGGTAGTACCAAGGCACGGCCACCAATACGTACAAGATGGCGGCTTCCACCCACCACTTCCGATATGCATGACGCACGGAGGGAATCTTCCAGTAGGTGATCCCGGCGATCAGCAGAAACAGCACCAGCGCGACGGGGCCTTTGGTGAGTGTGGCGAGTCCGAGGCAGATCGCCATCGGCCCGCGTAGCCACGCCGGACCACCGGTCAGCGAGCTCCAGAAAAGCAGGAGCGCCGCGGTGAGGAAGAGCGTCAATAGCATATCCGTGTAGGCCAGGCTGCCCAGACCGAAGAAGATCGGGGTGACGGCGAGCCCCACGACCGCGAGCACTCCCGCTCCCCTCCTTGCAGCCGCCCACCCTACCATGATCAAGAGCAGGGTTGCAGCAAGCACGGACGGCAAGCGCACTGCCGACTCGCCCGGGACCCCCATGCGCAGAAATGCAGCCATGCACCAATAGAGCAGCGGAGGCTTCTCCAAGAAGGGCTTCTGGGCGTACCGCGGCGTGAGGTAGTCGCCGCTCCGCACCATCTCCGCCGCAGCCGATGCGTAGAACCCCTCGTCCAGGTCGAAGAGCCCGAACCGGCTCGCCGTGAACCCGAGAAGAACGCCGACGAGCAGAGCCGCAACGAGCCAGCTCCACCCGGTGCTCGGTCGCATCCCGACTTCGTAAGGGTTCACGATTGGGGGTTTCGCTTGCGAGCGGCCTATTCCTTTGCACCTGGCTGGCGCCGGGACGGCCGCTGGGCCCCTGAGAAGGAGAGCCCTCTTTGGTCGCCGTAACCGATAGAGATGGTGGCGCAACGGGCAATCGCCTGAGCGCTGTCCGCGGACGACCCGGCCTCGGGGCCGGGCCGCTGTACTGAGGGAGGGCTGCGCAATGTCTGCATCCGGTTACTATCGTTTCCCCGCGATTTACGGCGACCGTATCGTGTTCGTATCCGAGGACGATCTGTGGGAGGTGCCCGCGGCGGGCGGCGTCGCGCGTCGCTTGACCGCGAATTTGGGTGCCGTCGCCAACCCGCATTTCTCGCCGGACGGCAAAACCATTGCCTTCACAGGGCGCGAAGAGGGCAACCCCGAGGTGTACGTGATGCCAGCCGAGGGCGGGCCCGTGCGCCGGGTCACCTACCTCGGCTGCAATAGCACGGTACTCGGGTGGACGCCGTGTGGCTCATATATCCTGTTCAGCACCGACTACGGACAACCACGGGACCGCATCGGCTACGTGCACGCGATCCGGCCGGAAGGTGGTATGCACGAGCCGTGGCCCGTCGGACCCGCCGTCAGCATCTGGGTGCACTGTGGAAGGGCTACCGTGCTGGGACGTAACAACAACGACCCTGCCAGGTGGAAGCGCTATCGTGGCGGCACCGCGGGCGATCTGTGGATCGACCGGGAGGGCAACGGGGTGTTCGAGCGTCTGATCCAGCTGAAGGGCAACCTCGCGAGACCGATGTGGATCGGCGAGCGGGTGTACTTCATCTCCGATCACGAGGGCATCGCGAACCTATACTCCTGCACGCCGAAAGGCGAGGACCTGAAGCGGCACACCCACCACTCCGACTACTTCGTGCGATTCCCTAACAGCGACGGAAAGCGAATCGTGTACCACTCTGGCGCGGACCTGTATGTGTACGACATCGAGTCCGACAGGTACGAAAAGGTGAACGTCGAGTACACGGGCTCGCGTGCGCAACGTCAACGGAAGTTCGTGGATGCCGCCAAGTATCTCGAAACCTACGACCTGCATCCCGAAGGGCACTCACTAGCCATCAACGCCCGTGGCAAGAGCTTCGTGATGGGCAATTGGGAGGGCGCGGTCGTGTCGCAAGGGCACCCCGATGCTCCTGCCAGGTATCGGCTGACGAGATGGCTGAACGACGGTAAGCGCGTGCTGACAGTCACGGACGAGGGGGGCGATTACGCACTCGATATCCATGACACGAAGAACGGCGAGTGCAAACGGATCGAAGGGTTGGACATCGGACGGCCAGCGGAAGTGCGCATCTCGCCCACCGCAGACCATGCACTGCTCGCGAATCATCGCAACGAGTTAGTGTTCGTGGATCTGGAAGCTGGCACGTGTGCGCGAGTGGACGCCAGCCAGGCACGTCCCATCCAGGGGTTTTGCTGGTCGCCGGACGGACGCTGGGCCGCCTACGGACTCCCGCTCGATAACTACGTGACGGCCATCAAGCTGTGGAACCGCGAGACGGGCGACACGCACTTTGCCACCGAGCCCGTGCTGCACGACGTCGAACCTGCGTTCGATCCGGAGGGCAAGTACCTCTATTTCCTCGGCATGCGAGTGCTGAACCCGGTTTATGACAACCTTCACTTCGATCTCGGCTTCCCCAAAGGGATGAAGCCGTATGTAATCACCCTGAAGGCGGATGCCCGCTCGCCGTTCTTACCAGAACCGCGCCCGCTCGAGCCGGCCAAGCCGGAGACGTCGCCCGCAGAAGAGGGCGAGAAGAAGGAAGAAGGCCCGAAGCCCGTGGAGATCGATCTGGACGGCATCACCAATCGCGTGCTGGCGTTCCCGGTTGCAGAGGGCATCTACCAGCGCATCGCCGGCATCCCCGGCAAGGTGCTATTCACCTCCGTACAGCCGATGGGCGCTCTGGACATCCCCTGGCCGGAGACCGAGCCTTCCGCGCGCGCAACGCTGGAGATGTTCGACTTCGATACGCAGAAGGTGGAGCCCCTGGTGCAAGGCATGAGTGGTTTCACCCTCTCTCGCGACTCGAAGACGATGGCATACCAGGCGGGGGCTCGGCTACGCGTCGTGAAGGCGGGTGCCAAACCAGACGAGAGGATGGAGAAGGAGGAGCCGGGACGACTGTCCGGATGGGTGAACCTGACACGTATCAAGTTGTCAGTGGTTCCTCCGGTCGAGTGGAAGCAGATGGCGCGAGAGGCGTGGCGGCTGCAGCGCGAGCACTTCTGGACCGAGGATATGTCGCAGATCGAGTGGGACGCGGTGTGGGACCGTTACTCACCGCTCATAGATCGTGTTAGCACTCGTGGAGAGTTCTCCGATTTGGTGTGGGAGATGCAAGGCGAGCTGGGCACCTCGCATGCCTATGAGTTCGGGGGCGACTACCGACCCGAACCCACCTATCCGCAGGGCTTCCTGGGTGCGGACATCGCCTTCGACGGGACCCACTATCGCTTCACTTCCATCCTGCCCGGCGCGCCGGGAGAGGATCAGTGCTCGTCACCCCTTCTGGCACCAGGAGTGAACGTAAGTGTCGGTGATGCACTGTTAGCTGTGAACGGTCGGCCGCTGTCCAAAGACTTCTCGCCCTACCAAGCGCTAGTCCACCAAGCAGAGTCGGAGGTAGTTCTGACAATCGAAGGTACGGACGGAGCCAGGCGCGATGTCACCGTCAAGGCGCTCAAAGGCGAGTTCAAACTGCGTTATCGAGAGTGGGTGGAAGCCAACCGGCGCTACGTGCACGAGAAGACCGGGGGCCGCGTCGGCTACGTACACATACCCGACATGGGACCCCAAGGCTATGCCGAGTTCCACCGCCTCTTCCTAGCCGAGGTGGCACGCGAGGCCATGATCGTGGATGTGCGCTACAACCGAGGCGGGCACGTATCATGCCTGCTGCTGGAAAAGCTGGCGCGCAAGCGGATCGGCTACGACGTGTCGCGCTGGGGCCAGCCCGAGCCCTATCCGCCCTTCTCGGTCGCGGGCCCGATGGTGGCGCTGACCAATCAGTGGGCCGGGTCCGACGGTGACATCGTGAGCCACGCGTGGAAGTTGATGGGCCTCGGGCCGCTGATCGGCAAACGCACGTGGGGTGGGGTGATAGGAATCTGGCCTCGCAACATGCTGGCCGACGGTACCATCACCTCGCAGCCGGAATACTCGTTCTGGTTCTTCGACGTGGGGTGGGGTGTGGAGAACTACGGCACCGACCCGGACGTGGACATAGACATCACGCCGCAAGACTACGTGGCGGGCCGCGATCCCCAGATGGAGAAGGCCATCGAGATGGTGCAGGAGCTGTTGGCGAAGGAGCCGCCGCCCAAGCCGGACTTCAGCAAGCGCCCGAATCTGGCGCTGCCGAAACTAATCCAACCCTAAAGGGCCCGCGGCCTGCAACGGACAGTCTCCTGTGGTCACGGCCACGTCCGGCGGCAAATCAAAAGTCCTGGGTTCCCGCGCAGGCGGGAACCCAGGAGACCGGTTGCCGCTTCGTGAATGTGGCGACGAAGCAAGGCTGGGCCGTGCTATGGTCGTTATGGCCAAAGGTTTTGACTCGGTCGTTTGCCGAGTGCTAGACTCGATCCCCCGAACCCAGTTCCGTTCGTCCGGAGGTATATGGATAGCTCGCCGACTTGGAAGGTCCTACTGAAGTGGTGCTCGTGGGCGCTCCTGTGCGGAGTGTCACTCGGCGCGGGCATGACGCTGGGTGGCAGCCCGCTGCTCACCGCTGCTATAATGAATCTCGCTGGCGGCACCTCACCGGAGCGCGTGTTCGCGAAGGACACTATCACCATCCTCGCGCTGGGTGTAGATGCGAACTATGGCAAGAGAGGCTTCGTCACGTTCGACCACACGCGCAGCGACACGATGATGGTCGCACGGCTGGACCTGCGCCAGAAACGCGCCTTTCTCATCTCCATCCCGAGGGACACCTATGTGGAGATCCCTGGGCGACGGGGCCGCTCCAAGATCAACGCCGCTAACGCTTACGGCGGGCCCGCGTTGGCTAAAGCTACCGTCGAGAACATGCTGGGGGTCGAGATCGACTACGTGGTGACGCTGAACTACCAAGGCTTCAAGCGACTGGTGGACGAAGTCGGCGGCGTGTGGGTGGATGTCGAGAAGAACATGAAGTACACGGACCGCGCGGGGGGATTGTACATCAACCTGAAGAAAGGCCCTCAGGTGCTGAACGGCGAGCAGGCGATGGGCTACGTGCGCTTCCGGCATACCGACAGCGACTTCATGCGTGGGAAGCGACAACAGAACTTTCTTCTCGCACTACAGCGCCGAATCGCCGAACAGCCGCCCGTCGCGATTCCGCGCATCGCCGAGACCGTGCGCCGAAGCGTCACCGGACTAGACGCGAACCAGCTCGCCTCGCTGATGTTATGGGGGCGCAGCTTGAACCCCTCGACCGACGTGAAGAGTGTCATCCTGCCGACGCGCTTCATCAGTTCTGACGACTTCGCACCCGACTACGAAGCCATCTCTAGAATGCTGGACGCCGTGGACTGGCCGCGGCGGGGCGAGACCGCTTCGACCGGCTTCACGCCGCCAGGTTCGTGATACAGGCGACCATGCCGGCCGAGCCCGGCGAAGAGCGAAGCAAGGGCCTACACCTCACTCCGACCGACAAACGAGTGGCTTTCGTTGCCATGTTGGTCCTTCTCGGCCTGCTCTACTGGCTCTTCCTTTACTTCCGAGACAACGCGCGCTACGTCGGTTGTCAGAGCAACATGCACCGAATCTACACCGCGCTCCAGCTCTACATGCTCGATTCGGGCGATCGCCTGCCTCCCGCTTACGTTCGCGGTGAAAACGGCGAAGTCGCCCTGGACAGCAAGGGACGACCGCGTACGTGGGTGACATCGCTGGTGGGCCGCGTGGGAGACCCGAAGGTGTTTCGGTGCCCAGCTGCCGGCCCAGAGGAGCACACGGTACTGACCAACCCCGAGCCCGTCGCTGACGCAGGCGACATTCTGCTGACCTACGGCATGTTCGTGGGGGTCGCGGGCGCCGACCGGAACCGGATCGAGCGGGCCGCGGCTACGGCACTGATCGCCGACTCGGTGGCCGGTGGGCGCGCCAGCAGCTTCGACCCGCTGCCCATGGCTGGCGGCAACGACGGGTTTCTTCTCGGCTTCGACAACTCGAACGAGCGAGCCGATGGCGAGACCAGGCGAATCACGCGGCTGGGCGTGCGCCGCACCGACGCCGGCAAGCCCTGGGCGCCAGGCAACACGCATCCTCGCCACCCGCACCGTGGGATCGTTATGCTCTTCGTGGACGGCCACGTGGAGGCGCTGGACCCCGACCTGATGTTCCTGAACGTAGCCTATGAGGAACGCCCGAACCTCTGGTCAGTGCCTGGCGCGGAGTGACGACGCTCTAGACGAGATCAGATGCGGTAGATCTTTACGCAGACTTCCTTGTGCAACCCCTGCCCGCTGATGGGGTCGTAGGCAATCGTGTTCAGATCTCCGAACGAAGTCCCACGGCCCATCGCCCTACTGCCGGACCTCCAGTGTCCGAAGCCGTGCTGCGCGCCGACGACCTCGGGATGGATCCGCTTCGTGACCTTGGCGACCGCGCGAGTTTTGCCGAACTTCGACTCCACCCAAATTTCATCACCGTCCCGAATCCCGTGTCGCGCCGCCGTATCAGGGTGAATCACCAGGGAGTTACTGGGCTTGATGTCCAGCAACCAGGCGTTGTTCTGAGTTCGCGTGTGTGTATGGCTCGCCTCTTTCCAATTGATAAGGTAGAGCGGGTACTCGGAGTCCGGCTGCCAGTTGCGTGGCAGATACACGGGGAGCGGGTCCAGGGGCTTGCCTGTGGCATCCTTGCGGTCGGCCATCGCGGGGTTAGCGAACTCGACTTTTCCGCTGGGAGTGGCGAATCCTCTGAGGGGCCGCCCACCGATCACCGTGCCGATGCGCTTCCCGTGTTGATCCTTGGGCTTGTCGAAGATAGCAGTTCCATCGTTCTGTCTACCTCCCTCGAAAACGGCACTGCGGACTTCCTCGGGCGACAGCGCCTCGGCATATTTCTCGTATCGCGTACCACTTCTGTCCACCCACACTGCACCTGGTAGGCGTTTCAGCTCCTCTAGGGTAATACCTGGGGCGCCGCGTGTAAGCTCGTTACTGAGGTAGTCCTCATACCACTCCGTCAGGTCCTCGATTGGTGCGCCTCGGAGCGGTCCGATGAAAAAGAACTCTTTGCCGCCATGGTCTCTCAGACCTAGCCGGCGCCCTAGGGCAGCCACGAACTCGTACTCTGCCATCTGGCCGTAGATACCGCCCTGGTAGGGATAGGGCTCGGCAAGCCTCTTCGCAGCTTTCACGACGGGCTGTCTGAGACCGAGAGCAGGCCATGACACCCAGTGTGAATTGAGGTCGTAGCGCTCGAGATACACGGTACCGGGAATAGCGTAGTCTGCGAGCCAAGCGGTCTCGCTCATCATGGTGTCCACTACTACCAGTGTCTCGAGCTTCTTGAGCGCCTCCTCGACCTTCGAACTGCCAGGGCCGCTCATAACGAGATTCTGGAATATGCAAATTCCCATCTTCGGCGTGTACGGCCCCTGCCCGGTAAGGAGTCGTTCGAAACATCGGCCATAAACACCGGATTTGTGTCCGAACGGAAAGTCTTCCAATCCATCGAAGCGAGGCTGCTCCAGGGAGCGTTCCGCGATCTCGTCCGGCTCTACCTCGACGTGCTTCTCCCCGCGCTTATCCGGGATCAACAAGGTTCCGGGCCGATCGTAGCCGCCGATCAGGGCCCCCAGCATGGCGATTGCCCTGCCCGACTGTACCCCGTTCGAATGATGTCCAGGGCCGCTCCATGCATCCACCACCGCCGGCTTTATCGTGGCCAGTTGATGCGCAATGCGCTCGATCGTAGCAGCCGGCACGGATGTGATCTTCTCCGCCCACTGCGGTGTCTTGTCGCGAACGAAATCCCGGTATTCTGGGAAGCCCACTGTCCAGTTAGTGACGAATCCCTCATCATACAGGTGGTCACGCACGATTACGTGCCCCAACGCGAGAGCCAGCGCGCCGTCGGTACCAGGGCGAATCGGTACCCACTCTTGCGCCTTTGCCGCAGTATCGGAGAGGTACGGATCTACCACTACCATCCGCGCACCTCTCTCGATCGCACGTGTGATGATCCTGGGGAGATATACCCACTTGATGGCACTCGTAGGGTTCCATCCGAAGAGCAAGATGAACTTCGATTGGATGAAGTCTGCAAGTGGTCTGTCGTGCCCGACGACCATCTTAAAACTGGCCTTCCGTGCCACATCGCATAGGTTCGAGTGCATCGAGTAGTTGGGCGACCCGAAGAGTTTGCAGAAATCGTCCTGAATGTGTGTGAAGCTGTGGTCCTCGCTCCACCAAAGCAGTTTGTGTGCCTCTCCGGCGTCGCGGAGAGCACCTAACTTGTCCGCGATCTCGTGGACGGCCTGCGTCCAACTTATCTCCTGCCACCGAGGGTCCTCGTCGCGTCCCTTCTTTGGATTGGTACGCTTGAGTGGAGTACGGAGACGGTCGGGATCGTACAGAGCCATGATGCCGGCGTTGCCCTTTGGACAAATGGCTCCGCCCTCGGCGCAACCGAATTCTTCCGTGTAGCCATCGAAGAAGTCCGAAGAGATGTTCGTGTAGTTGTTCGGGTTCCAGTGATTCGGTTCGATCTTCTCTAGCACGCCGTTAACGACGTGACACAGGATGCCGGATTGCCCGCCGCACATGTTGCAGCAAGACGGAATCCACTCGCCGGCCTCGCGACCCCACTCCCGAAGTCCTTCCTCGTCGTAAGGGAGGTCGCGCGGTCGCGATCCGAACGATGCACAACCCGCCAGCGAGCCCGCGGCTGCGCCCGCAACGAGCGTCTTGACGAACCTCCGTCTCCCGATCTTCTCATCAAAGACGTACATACTTGCCCTCCAAGTCGTCACTCGAGCGTGGCAAGAGCAGTTCCCCTAGGCCGAAGAGCAGCAGTCCGAGCCCCCCGATGCCGATGGTCACCAGGAACTCCTGCAGGCTCGGGAAGTAGTGCGGTGTCGTGCGTAGTGAGGCGACCGCTTGCGAGAGCCCCTTGATCTCTTCGACTGCGAGGCCCGGGATCACGATATTCAGGCGCATTCCGAAGAGGCCCGCTGCAATCAGCAGCGCGGCCAGCGATACCCATGCAGGATTGCGTTTGGTAGGTAGCACCAACAATAAAATGGGGGCGAGCGTGCCGACTCCTACCTGCCAAGCCCAGAACACCCACCAGTAAGGGCCACTGATGACGAGCTGAAGCCCCGCCACGTGCCCAGGTATTCCCCCGCGAAATGCCACGAGGAACTCGGAAACCTGGAAGATCACGTCCAACAGTAACAGCCCTAGTACGAGCTGTCCCAACG
The DNA here is from genome assembly GCA_039961735.1 of Fimbriimonadia bacterium. Classification (NCBI taxonomy): domain Bacteria; kingdom Bacillati; phylum Armatimonadota; class Fimbriimonadia; species Fimbriimonadia bacterium. Next base: position 4,081 of record JABRVX010000016.1, on the reverse strand, counting down.
CAACCACGGTCTGACTGTTGCGCCGCCAGCCATCCTGGAACACCGCTGCCACCATCGTCAGCAGCGCACCCCCGCTTACCAGCGCCGACAGTACGAACAGAATGGGAAAGAGACCACTGTGCCAGTGTGGACGTGCGGCCACTACCCCGAACAATGCTCCAACCCCGCCGTGGAACATGATTGCCAAAGGCACGCCGATCGTCGCCAACACTCGAACGACACGGCGGTCGCGGGTCTCGCTTTCAGGAGTAGTTGCCTTGCAAAAGAACGTCAGCAGATGGTAGAACTTTGCTCGTAGCCCCTTGCCGCCCGACAGTCTCACCATGTCTCGCCGAACCACGAACCATATCTCGGCTGCCAGGAGCAACATATACGCCCCGTAGAGCCAGATCATCCAAGCCATCGGAGACTTGAAGTTGGGGTAGGCCATCACATGCCATGCACGGCCCATGTGTCCGAGGTCCAACACGATGGAGAGCAATGCCAACACCAGCGTGACCAGTGCAGTGAACAGCGCAAGGCGACCAGTCTGCTCGAACTGCTTGACTCCGAAAACATACACTAACGAGGAGATGAGGAACGATCCTGCCGAGAGACCGATGAAGTAGATGTACGCCGCCACCCACAGTCCCCACGTAACGATACTGCCATAGTGCGCGTGTAGGTGTCCGTAGACAAATCGGTCGAAAAAGCCAATCAGGCCCACCAGGAATAGCACTATACCCGCGGCCCAAAAGAGACGCTTCATCGCCTTGGACGGGTCGTACGATCCTGCTAATGCTTGTACCATGCTTGCGAAGCCTCGCTATCAGATAAGGTAGTAGACACTCGGCTCCGTACCGAGCTCCTCCTTGAGGCGGATGGCCGTTCTCTCGCGCAGGAGCCTGTACACTTCGTCTGAAGGGTCGGACAGGTCACCAAAGTGGATTGCATGCCCCGTACATGTTTTCGCACAAGCGGGCCAGCGGCCTGAGGCTTTGTCGTACCTCCCATGCTCGTCCTGTAGGTGCAGGCAGAACGTGCACTTCCTTACGTTGCCGACCGGGGACTGGCCCTGGCGTCGTTTTCGATACTGCCGATACTCGGGCGAGGGAACACTCCGATACGGAGTGTCTTGCTCCACTGCCGGGTAGTTCTCGTCGAAATCGAACCAGCGTGCGGAGTAAGGGCACGCCGTCATGCAGTAACGACATCCGATGCAGCGATCGTAATCCACCACGACGATACCGTCCTGCTCGCGCTTGAATGTGGCGGAGACTGGGCACACGTCGGTACAAGGCGGGTGTTCGCAGTGGAAACAGGGCTTGGTCATGAACAGCGGCTTGTCGTCGATGCTCGGCCCCACAACCTGATCCACGACCACCGCGTAGTAGACCCCCGGAGGAGTCTTATTCTCCGCTTTGCACGCGATCACGCATGCCCGGCATCCGACACACCTACGAGTGTCTATTACCATGCCATACCTGCGCTTCTTTGGGGTGGGCTGCGAAGTCTGCTGTGCGTCGGCCCCCCGAATCAGGGTCGCGCCGACAAGCGCTCCGCCCAGCCACTTGGTCAGCAGCCCCAGGATGGCTCGTCGCTCATGGTCCTCCACCGTCGAGTCACGCGCAAGCTCTGCTTCGATCTCGGCCATTTCGGGCATGCCCGCACCTCCGGACTTTACTTTCGTCGTATCGTACTAAACTCCTCCATGCAACCGTCGGGGCACTCGCAGCAGCACGGATCTGGGCTCTATCAGCCCGCCGGGCCCCGCACTCGCGTAGATCGCTCGGCTGCGAGCGGCGGGCTCTCGAGGCGGGGGTCGGACATCGCGTTGCCGAGACAGACGGACCGTGTCGCAAGTCCACATGGGGCTCCGTGGTGAAAGGCCTATCCCATGCGCAGACAATGCAGGTAGGATTCCTGTTTGTTGGCCGGAGCGCTTGTCCGGCTTTGCTTTGCTTCGTGGCTCGACCCAGCCGGAGGCTGATCCGCTAGATAGCAAAAGGAGATGCGAAATGGCTTTCGGCTTCAGGATTGGCGCGGGCGCCCTCGGGCTCGGCCTCCTTACTTCCGCGTTTGCGGCTCCCGTCATCAACGAGATCCGCACTGACCAGCCCGGCACGGACAACGACGAATACTTCGAGCTGTTCGGCACACCCGGCTACTCGCTGAACGATCTCACGTACCTCGTGATCGGCGACGGCACCGGCGGCAGCGGCGTGATCGAGGTCGTGGTTGACCTTGCAGGCCACTCGATCGCGGCAGACGGTTTCTTCCTGGTGACCGAATCGACGTTCACTCTGGGAACGCCCGACCTCGTGCTCCCCGGCAGCAACCCGCTGAACTTCGAGAACACGGACAACGTTACGCACATGTTGGTTTCCGGGTTCACCGGCTCGCTGAACCAGGACCTGGACCTGGACGACAACGGCACTCTGGACATCCTGCCGTGGACGTCGATCCTCGATTGGGTTTCGATTGTCATAGACCCGACTGGGACGACAAGCGAGAAGTACTACTCGCCAATCGTAGTGGGCCCTGACGGCTCTTTTGCACCTGGCCACGTGTACCGTTATCCGAACGGAACTGGTGGCTGGCTGATCGGACAGTTCAATCCGGTTGGCGGCCAGGACACACCCGGCTTCGCGAACGTTCCCGAGCCTGGTAGCATCGCTGCGCTCGCGATCGGCCTCGTCGGTCTGCTTGCTGCGCGACGACGGAAGTAACCGGACACCTTCGGGCACCAAGCGCCGGTACTGCTCGCAAATCTCGGGCGGCTGGGTCACCCCACCGCCCTTCGACTGTCTTCAGACTGCAGCAACATGGAAGCACGGCGACTGTGGCGGCTCCGGGCAACGGGTACAATCCGCGCCGATGAGCGGGGTGGCGCTGCGGGTCCGCGGGCTCGGGAAGCGGTTCGAGCGTCGCTGGGTGTTCCGGGCGCTCGACCTGGACCTCGAGGTAAGCGACAGCCTGGTGGTCGCGGGCCGGAATGGCGCGGGCAAGAGCACCCTGCTAAAGATCCTCGCCGGAGTCATCCCAGCTACCGAGGGTGAAGTGGCCGTCGAAGGCTGCCAGGGGGAACAGCGCAACCTTATCGGCCTCTGTTCGCCCGAGCAGTCCCTCTATGAAGCTCTCACCGGCACCGAGAACCTTCGCTTCTTCGCACGCCTGCGCGGGCTGAAGGCGTTCGACCCGCATGAGTGCCTCCGGCGTATCGGTTTACAGGGGCGGGGTGATGAACGGGTATCCGCATACTCCACGGGGATGAAGCAACGTTTGCGTCTGGCACTCGCAACTATGCACGAGCCCCCTGTGCTGCTGCTCGACGAGCCGGGCGCAGGCTTAGACGAGGAAGGGCGGTCTATCGTAGACGGCATCTTCGAGCATGCCCGGAGTCGCGGCATCGTGATTGTGGCAACGAACGACCGATCGGAATACCGATACGGGGAGCGGCGACTTGAACTTGGTTGCTGAAGCCCTTGCCGTGGCCGGAAAGGACGTCGCCGTCGAGTGGCGCACGCGGCACGGAGTGTATGCCGCAGTGCTGTTTGCCGTGCTTACGGTGGTCACGCTCGGCCTTGCGATCGCCAACACGGGGCTGAGCTCCGAAGGACAGGCAGGGGTCTTCTGGGTGGCGCTCATCTTCTCGGCGGTCACCGCCCTCGCACGGGGCCTCGTCGTCGAGGAGGAGATGGGAACAGCGGACCTGCTGCGCCTTGCTGCGCGGCCTCAGGCTGTGCTGGCGGGTAAGATGCTCTTTCACTGCCTCTTGCTGGGCGTGACCGAAGCCGTTCTGGTGCCTTTGGGCGTGCTGATGCTCCAGATGCACGTGGAGGACTGGCCGCTACTGCTCTCGGGGCTCGCAGTCGGTAGTGTCGGGCTGGCGATCTGCGTGACAATCAGCGGGGCGTTGGTGGCGAGAGCGGACAGCAGGGGGTCGCTGGTAGCCGTGCTGTCGCTACCGGTTCTCATCCCGTTGATCGGAATGGCAGTGATGACCACCAAGGCATCGTTGGGAGCAGCGGACGCGGCGATGGGCTGGCGTGCGATCATGGGAATGGCTGGATGGGGGTTGGCTATCGGGGCGGCGGGGTTC
>JABRVX010000015.1 GCA_039961735.1 Fimbriimonadia bacterium | reverse complement strand
CCACCGGCAGCCCGGCGTTGATGTCCCACGTGAACTGCGTCGTCGTCATGCCGACCGTGCGGCTATCGCGGAGGCCGTCGCCCCGGTAGGCGAAGGTGCTCGTCACCGAGTTCACCGTGGCCTCGACCATGCGGTCCTCGTAGTCCCACCCGAAGGTGTCGCTGCCGCGCTCGACCAGGTTGCCGTTGTCGTCCCACGTGTAGTCGATGGCCGGCGCCGGGCTCGGCGGCTGCACCTGCGTGATGCGGTCGGCGTCGTCATAGGTGTAGGCCGTGGTCCCGGCCGAAGTGGTCATGCTTGTCCGGTTGCCGAAGGCGAAGCTCACTCCCATGTGCTCTTCATCTGTTCGAGTCGGCCAATGAGTTCATCCGCGACAAGCGCTAGGCTGTTTGGCTCGAAGTCACTATCGAGATTCCCGATGAACTCAATCAAGGCCCAGGTTTGCAGTTTCTCGATGTCGTCATCCGAAAGGTTCTCGCCTCGAGACAGCAATCGAAGCAAGTGAGCGAACTCGGCATCGGGCGTTGGTGCTCGGCCCAACAACGAGCCGGCAAGCTTCGCGACTTCATGAAGGCCGTCCAATCAGTACCTCCACCCACGGCGCGACGTTGCGATTACGGTGATTACTCGCCCAGCCGCATTCAGAACCACCGTGGCATCCCTCCCCCGGTAGACCCAGGCTGGTCTGCCACCACGGACTTCTTTGGTGACCTGGCCGTGCTTGATTGCCTCTCGGATCGCCCGCGTGCTTACACCATGCCCATCCCTTGAGATGGCCTGGTTGATCCCATGCCTCGTGAATCCGGTGAGCTTCTTTGGTCCGTCGCCGTACGGTGCAACGGCAAGGTACTCGCCAACGAGAGTGCCAATCTCGACCAAATGGTCATCGAGCCAACGGTTCAGTCTGTCGATCTGAGCCTTGCAGTGAGGCGGGACTGTGTAGGCATACCAACCGACGCACGCAGCATCTACCCCCGGCGGAGAGGAGTCGCCATCCTTGCAGATGCCGATTCCAAAAAGGCACGTTCCCCCTCCGCCCGGCCAAATGCTCCACAGTCCCGTGGGGTCAACGAACACTGCGGGCGATGCATTAGCATACCCGTGGCTAGCGCCGGTCCAAGCAGCAGCAACGGCCAACGGGTCCCTGCTCAGGAACACCCCCGTAGCCGGGTCGTAGTACCTGGCTCGCAGGTACTGGAGCCCCGTGGCGTCCGTCTGCCGGCCGGCGAAGTCGAACTCGTTCCCCTGGCTGCCGCTGCCGCCAGTGACCTCGCCATACACATCGTACTGGTACGACTTCACCACGTTCCCGCTACCATCGACCATCGCCCTCGTCGAGCCCAGCCGGTCAGTGCGGTCGTGGTGGGTATCGCGCTCACGCTCATTCAACTCGATCCCCCAGCAACTCGCAGTTCTATCCACGCTACCTCTGTGATTACTCCACATCCTCGCTGGAGTGTGCAGCGATCCTTTCTCGACGGAGCTTTGCAACATTCTCGAAGGTGCGGGGGTTGGATGAACCGGTCACGGCTTCTAGGAGGAAGACGACGGAGGCCCAGCCGTAGTGAACCGCGAGAGGAAGGCGCCAGAAAGCATAATCGAGACGCGAAGCGAACCGGCTCACCGTGAAGTACCCGCATGCAACCTACTGGCCCCTCCGTTCTTTGGTCGGTCTCGGCCCTATCTGCGGGCTCTGCGCCTCAGGACACGCCAACCCAAGAGCGCCGCGTATGCGGCGAGCGCCGCGATCAAGACGATAAGGAGTGTCATTCGCGCGCTAGTCGGGCCTGCGAGTAGGACCAGCGTTAGCGCGAGAAGTACTAGGACATAGGCCAGAGCGGTTCCGTGCTTCACCATCTTGATTTGTTCCTCACGGCTTTTCCTTGAGGGGGCTCGGCGTGTCTTGGCCTCCACCTAAGGCCTCCTCGACCACATCCTGCAGCTTGCCAACCGCGGGGCAGAGCGGCATCGAGATGCCCGGGATTACGCCAGGGACGGGAAATGGCGCTGAGGTGATTAGCATGCACACGAACTGTGCTTCGTTGTACACGCCTTCCTCCCGCCTCTTCTTGATGATCTCTTGTTTGGCCCAGATCGTGTACCCGACCAGGGCGATAGCTCCCGCACACGCTGGTGCAGCGGCTCCACCTGAAGCCACCGCGGCAGGGCAGGCAAGAGCGACCGCCAGCCCTGCTGCGGCCTGAGCGATCGACAATTGCACCAGAGGGTCCTTTGCCTTTCCGACAGCGAGGTCCACGAGGGCATCCGCAGCGTCCTGAAGATGATCAGCTGCCGCAGATGCCGTACCTCCGACGGCACCGCCAATAGCTGATCCGGCGTTCTTGGCACACTCCCACGGGTCCTTCCAGCTGCACTTGTCGAGCCCCCAGGGATCGCTGAAGTTCGTGGGTGCCGCGCCAGCGTACCCGAATGGCGACTGTGGCCAACCAGTCTTGAAAGATAAGGGATCGCGGCTCAAGAACACCCCCGTAGCCGGGTCGTAGTACCTGGCGCGGAGGTACTGCAGGCCGGTGCTCCCGTCGGTCTGCTGGCCGGCGAAATCGAACTCGTTCGCCAGGCTGCCGCTGCCGCCCGCGACCTCGCCATACACATCGTACTGGTACGACTTCTGGACCACGCCCGAGCTGTCGATCACCGCCATGGTCGACCCCAGCCCGTCCGCCAGGTAGTAATACCAGTTGCCCGACTGCTTCATCGCCGAGAGCCCGGCGCCGTAGAGATACTGGTTGCCGTCGTCGAGCACCACCGGCAGCCCGGCGTTGATGTCCCACGTGAACTGC
>JABRVX010000014.1 GCA_039961735.1 Fimbriimonadia bacterium | reverse complement strand
CGAAGATCGCCGTCGTATCCCAGCCACCCATCAGCATCAGACCGATGTTACGCTTCTGCATACGGTGGCTGAAGTAGTCGTAGAACGAACCGTACGGCACACTGCATACTCCATCTATATGAGCCACGACGCTCCCGGCGTTGGCTCCCCTGTCATTCCGAGCGAAGCGAGGAATCGCTTTCTCTCCCCTTGGAGGCTGCCTGCACACACGGGGTTACGGGAGGGCGGTTTTCTTCAGAGGGGGATCCCTCGCTTCGCTCGGAATGACAGGGGAGATGACACGCCGGCGGACTGACGCCGGGAAGACAGGGTGTGCCAGAGCCCAGCGACATTCTCGGGGCAGGGGCCGGGTACTCCGACCTTACGACCCATCCAAGGAGAAGCATTCAGACAAAGCATAAGCACACCCCGGTACTCTCGGAGCCTCTCTCATCCTATCCCGGCCTTTCGGGGTCGGCACCGGTAAGAATACCGGAAACGGGGAGGTTCTCCATCGAATAGGAGTCACTTCCACCCCAAAACGTTACCTCTCCGGAGCCGCAAAAAGTGCAGAATCCCACAACCTGGTAGGTGTGCTGGGGTGTCTATCTTCCTGGAGGGAAAGAGTGCGCCCCCAGATCCCCCAGACACGATACTCCCGTTCTGAGGGCGTGTGCTGGCCGCACACGGAATCCGCCCAGAGACGCAGTCGAGTTCCACCCACCACGACGCGCCTGACAGACGGCCATGTCGAGACGTGGCCCAGGGAGCAACCTAGGTTAGGAGCCCGCGTCGGCCAAGAATCCCTGTGTGAAAGCCTTCGTCACACTCGCCCCGGCGGTGCTTGCGGCAGCCTGGCTCGTTGGCTGCCAGGAGCAGTCGGGCCAGCTCACCCCGATTGACATAGAGAAGATGCGCCCGAAGGTGGAGATCCCGGAATCGGGGAAGGCACCGCCGAAATCCGACGCCTCCCAGGCGCCACTGACGGACATCGGCGCCACCGAGCGACTACCAGAGCGCCCGCCTGCCGGGTTCGAAGCCCCCGCGTTGGATGATGGAACGACGCCGAGACCAACCATCCAGCCCCCGCCTGGGGCAGTGGGTCCGGACCGACCTTACTTGGAAGGTGGCGACCTCAGCCCCCTCGGCTCAGGCTCGGGGTCGGGCGGCCCCACCGCGCCCGGGGAGACGGCTCCCGGCTCCATCAGCACCGGCCTCTAGGCGTGCGCCGAAGGCCGCGGACCGCGGATAACGACGAAGCTGACGAGCGCAGCGACCGAGAGCGCGATAGCCGTGCCCACAAACGGCGCGTTCAGACTCACCTTCTCGAACAGCACGCCGCCCAGCGGCGCCCCGATCACGGCTCCGACACCCTGCGCAGTCTGGATTGCCCCAAGGAAGGAGCCCCGGCGCTTCTCGTCTATGTCGCTGACCAGCGCGAGCCATGCCGGAATGGCCAGAATGAACCCCAGGCCGACGATCGAGCCAACGAGCGCCAGAATCCACTTGTTCAACGTGAAGGCGATGATCCATAGCCCGGCGGCACCGGTAAGGAGCCCGATTCGCACGGACGCAGGACGCCCCACGCGCTCCACCATGCGCCCCATCGGCATGCTAAGTACCGCCATAGCGATGGCGGCAGGCAGCACGATGGCACCGAACTCGAGGTCCGTTATCTTCAGCGCCTTGTGGGCATAGAGCTTTACCATCGTCGTAGGGAATCCGATGCCAACGAAGGTAAGCATCGAGAGGAGCATGTGACCGGGTACCTCGCGCATGATGGCGAGCAGCTCTGCGGGCCTCGGGATGTGGTTCGGCTCTTCCACTCCGTCACTCGTCACGACGGACTGCTGTCGCCCGTCGGCAGGCACCCAGCGCCACGCGACAAACGATGCGACTGCGAAGAGCAGTGCGACGAGATAGAAGGACGCCACTCGCATCCCTGTGAGCTTCACGACGAGCCCGTCCAGGAACGGCCCGAGAGCAATGCCCAACCAGTAGCACATATTGAGGGCACTCAGCGCCTCGGCCCGCTCCTCCTTCGTCACCGCGCCGCCCACCGCTGCGAAGGCGTTGGGCCAGATCATGGCTGCGCCGATACCATCTGCGATTCGGAGCAGCACGAACCCCCAGGCGTTGTGCGTCACCGCACTCATCAGAGCAGTAAAGACGGAGATGACGGGCGCGACCACCAACATATTCCGCCGACCGTTCCGGTCGCCCAGATGGCCCATGAACTGTTTGAACACCGCCTCCGACACGAGGAAGACGGTGATGATCAGCGCGATGAACTTGGGCGAGACGCCGAGCTCCAGATAGAGATAGGGCGGCATCGCAGAGATGTTGAGCACCGCGTAGCCTAGCTCGGCACAGACGGCGATGACCAGCAGCGAGAGAATGCGAGGACGGCGCCAAACGGGAAGGCTCGCCCCGAACCCCTCTACCGACTGCATATCGCGCGTCTCGACCATAGAAAGTCCAAGGGGCACGCCGCCGGAATCGAGCCGCGGACGTGCCCCAGTGAATCCGGGCGCGCTGTGCTAGCGCTTGACGAACTGGAACCCGCGTCGTGCGCGCTTACGACCGTACTTCTTGCGTTCCTTGACCCTGGGATCGCGGGTCAGGAATCCCATTCGGCGCAACGGAGTTCGAAGGTCCGCATCGTACTCGAGGATTGCTCTGGCGATGCCGTGTCCCAGTGCTCCTGCCTGGCCGGATGTGCCGCCGCCCTTTGCGGTAGCCGTCACGTCCAGGCGCCCGATGAGGTCCACGGCCTTCATCGGAGCCTCAATGATGGCAGCCAGCGTCGGCCTCCCGAAGTACTCCTCTGCCTTGCGACCGTTGACGGTGATGTTCCCCGACCCTGGCTGAATCCATACGCGGGCCACGGCGGTCTTTCGCCTTCCCGTCCCGTAACATCGAACCTTGTCGGACATTCCTGTTCTATACCTCCAGCGTCTTCGGGTTCTGCGCCGCGTGCGGATGCTCCATCCCGCGGTAGATGCGCAACTTGCGGATGATTCGCCTACCGAGTCTTGTCTTCGGGGTCATGCCCCAGATGGCCCTTTGGAGCAATCGCTCCGGGCGCGTGTCCAGCACCTTGCCACGAGAGATCGACCGCAGGCCCCCCGGCCACGTGGTGTGCCAATAGATCAGCTCCTCGCGCTTGTTGCCCGTTAGCACCACCTTCTCGGCGTTGACCACGATCACGTGATCGCCGACGTCCTGGTTGTACGTGAACGTAGGCTTGTACTTTCCACGGAGTACCTGCGCGGCACGGCTGGCTACGCGGCCTAGGGGCTTGCCCGCCGCGTCTATGACGTACCAATCCCTGTCTACTTCTTTCGGTTTCGCCGAAAAGGTTGTCATCATTCGTCTTCCTCGTCCGTCCACTTGTTCGTTGCGACAGCCGCCTCACGGCCTGTCTGCGCGTAGTTCACCTTCATCAGGCAAAGCCCGTGTGCCGGGAGCATCGGGGGTCGCCTCGCCGCCATGGGCTCATTCAGCAGGCGACGCACCTCCTCGATACACCATCTACCCAGGCCGACTTCGGACAGTGCGCCGGCCATCATACGAACCATGCCCTGCATAAAGCCCGTGCCCTCTACGTCGAAGCGCACGTGCGGACCGACTCGCCGCACGCCTGCCGACAGAATGCCCCGGCAGGTGGGTCCCTTCCAAGCCTCGGCCTTAGCCAAAGCACGAAAGTCGTGCTCGCCGAGAAACACCTGTGCCGCTTCGTTCATCCGCTCGGCGTCGAGCGTTTTCGGCTCGTGATACGCGAACCGCGTTGCGAACGGGCTTGCGTAGGCTCTGCACAACCACGTGTAGCGATACACGCGCGAAGTTGCCGAGAACCGCGCATGGAATCCATCAGGCTCCTTGCGCGCGCTTCTCACCTGCAAGTCCCTGGGCAGCGAGCGGTTCAGGACCTTTCGCCACCGGGCTGGCGGGATGGGCAGGCGGCTCTCGAAATGAACCGTCTGTCCCCTCGCGTGCACGCCGCTGTCGGTGCGGCCTGCTCCAAACAACTCAAGGTTCTGGCCCTCGATCCGGGCTACGGCGTCAGTCAGGACGCCTGCAACCGTTCTCTGCCCCGGCTGCCGGGCAAATCCGTGAAACTCGGTGCCATCGTACTCGACAACTAGGACGATGGGCACTGCTCGTGTCGGCTACTCGACGAAAGCCAGCAGCGCGGTCGGAGCGGCATCGCCCCGCCGATACCCGGTTCGAACGATGCGCGTGTAGCCGCCGTTGCGCTCCTTGAAGCGGGGCGCCACCTTGTCGAACAGGTGCTTGACCAGGTCCTCGCCGGTGATCAGGCTTCTGGCCTCGAGCTCACTCGGCTTCATGAGTTTGACGCGCCGGCCGGTTTGCCTGGCCGAGTGGCCTACCAGCACTCGTCTCGCCAATCGCCGGGCGTGCAGCGTGTCGGTCTTCGCGGTCGTCACCAGCTTCTCCACGAGTGGCCGGACCTCTTTGGCACGATACAAGGTGGTATGCACGCGGCCGTGCATCACCATCTGCCGCACCAGGTTGTTCAAAAGGTGCTTGCGCTGATCACTCGGCAGGCCCAGTTTTCGGTGTTGAGTTCGATGTCGCATGGTGCGTGCTCCCTAGCCCTCGTCGTCCTCGTCTGTTTCGACGTAGGCCTGCTTCGTGCCGCCCTTCGGGGGCCGAAGCTCCAACCCGAGCGCTGACAGTTTCTCCTTCACCTCGGAGAGGGACTTCTTGCCGAACCCTCGGATGTTATTGAGATCGCTCTCGGTGACCTGGACCAGCTCGCGCAGAGTGAGTAGGCTGGCCCGACGCAGGCAGTTGAACGTGCGCTGGGAGAAGTCCATCTCCTCGATCCGCTTGTCTGGCACGTGCTCCAGCCCCTCGAGCACCTGCTCCTTGGGTCGCTCGCCTTCGTAGACTGGCTGCTCCACGAGGTCGGTGAACATCTGGAAGTAACGCGCGAGCATCTGCCCGGCTTCCGCGACCGCTTCGGCGGGCGAGACGGTGCCGTTGGTCTCCACGTCGAGAACGAGCCGCTCGAAGTCCGTCTTGTAGCCAACACGAGTCGAGTCCACATGGTAGCTGACCCTTCGGACGGGTGTGAACTGCGAGCCCACGGGAATCACGCCGATTACCTGACGGTGCTTCTCGTGCTTCTCCGGCAGCACGTATCCGACACCGGTGCTCACGTAGATCTCCATCCGCAACGCGGCATCCTTCTCACTGATGGTTGCCAGATAGGTCTCTGGGGTGGTGATCTCTACGCCCGGGGGACACTGTATGTCGGCGCCCGTAACCTTGCCACGGCCCTTCACGTCCAGCGTCAACGTGATGTCCTCCCCTGCAGGCGGCCGCACGTCGTGGTCCACTCGCACGGCGATGTCCTTCAGGTTCAGAATCAGCTCGGTCGCGTCTTCCTTGATCCCGGGGATAGCGGCGAACTCATGTAATACTTTGTCCACCTTGATGCCCGTAATGGCACAGCCCCGAATGGACGAGAGCAGCACGCGCCGCAATGCATTGCCAATCGTATGACCATATCCCCGCTCCAGCGGCTCCAACACGAAGCGCCCAGAGAACTCGGTCTGATCGATGAGCCCGATCTGGGGCAGCGCCTGCTGTTCGGCCGGGGTCGGCTCGAACTCGCGTTCGCTATCGGGTGTAATACTCAACAATCATCTGCTCCTTGATGTCGGTCGTGACTTCGTCTCTTGCGGGCGCATGTAGCACCCTGCCTGCAAAGGTATTGGAATCCAGCTCGAGCCACGAGCCGGGGTTATGAGTGGCCATGCGGGCCAGACTCGCTTTGATTAGCGCGGTGTCCCGCTTCGAGGGATGCAAATCCACAACGTCGTTCGGACGGAGCTGGATGCTGGGCACACTGACTCGCCGTCCGTTCACGGTGAAGAAGCGATGCGAAACCATCTGTCTCGCCATGCCACGAGAGACCGCCCAGCCCAGGCGGTACACGACGTTGTCCAGTCGCATCTCGAGCAACTGGAGCAGGTTTTCGCCCGTAGGGCCACGCCGTCGCTGAGCTAGCTCCATGTACTTCGAGAACTGGCCCTCGCGGAGCTGGTACATCCTCTTCAGCTTCTGCTTTTCGTAGAGCTGCTCGCCGTACTCCGTGATACGCGGCTTCTGACCCGCTTGACCATGCTGCCCGGGGGCCTTCACTCGCTGCTCGCGCTCCATCGCGCACTTCCTGGTGTGGCACCGATCGCCCTTCAGGTACAGCTTCTGCAGCGCCCTGCGGCAGTATCGGCACCTCGATTCCCAGACTACTGACACTCCCTAATGTCCTCCCCTTAGACCCTTCGCCGCTTCGGCGGCCGGCAACCGTTATGTGGAATGGGCGTAGCGTCCCGAATGGAGACGACCTCGAGGCCGGAGGCGCAGAGGCTGCGCATCGCGGTCTCGCGGCCCGAGCCGGGACCCTTGATCACGATGTCAATCTTGCGGAGGCCGAACTCCAACGCTTTTCGGGCGCACTGGTCGGCGGCGAGCTGCGCAGCGAAAGGCGTTCCCTTGCGCGAACCCTTGAACCCCACGGCCCCGGCGCTGGCCCAGCAGAGAACCTTCCCGTCCATATCCGTGATGGAGACGATACAGTTGTTGAACGTGCAGTGGATGCAGGCGACGCCCTGCAGCACACTTCTGCGCTCTTTGACCCTCGTCTTTCCGGTTGTTCGTTTCCTAGCCATGGTGCCTTACTTCCTCGCCTTCTTCTTTCCGGCAATCGTGCGCTTCGGTCCCTTGCGAGTTCGGGCGTTGCTCCGGGTTCGCTGCCCTCGGGTGGGCAGCCCGCGGCGATGACGGAGCCCACGGTAGCTACCGATCTCGATGAGGCGTCGGATGTTCTGTTGAACTTCCCGGCGCAGGTCGCCTTCCACTTTTACCGCTCGGTCAATCGCTTCGCGGATGGCAGCGATCTCTCGGTCGGATAAGTCGCGCACCCTCGTATTGCGGTCCACTCCCACTGTGTCCAGCAGCATGCGTGCCGTAGTGAGGCCGACCCCATACAGATGAGGCAGCGCATATTCGATCTTCTTGTCTCTCGGCAGGTCAACACCGGCTATACGGGCCAACTTACTCCTCCGCCTAACCTTGGCGCTGCTTGTGCTTCTTGACCTTGCAGATCACGCGCACAACGCCCTTCCGCTTTATGATGATGCACTTGTCACAAATCCGTTTTACTGAAGCGCGAACCTTCACGCCGATTCCTCCAACCTTCCCGGCCAGGCGACCGAACAACGCCCACGGGAGCACCCCGAGGCACGCGAATGGTGATTATACCCGACCGGGTGAACCCCATTCGGACCTACTTATAGCGGTACACGATGCGGCCACGGGTCAGGTCGTACGGTGTCAGCTCGAGGAGCACTCGGTCGCCGGCGAGGATGCGGATGTAGTGCATCCGTATCTTGCCGGAGACGTGCGCGAGCACCTCGGGGCCGTCGTCCAGCTTCACGCGAAACATCGCGCTCGGCAAGGCCTCGACGACCACACCGCTTACCTGTATGCCGCGTTCCTTATCGCTCGTTCGCGGTTTGGCCATATTCCTCCATAGGGTTCATGCGCTCTGGCTCATCCTTCCTCGACGGTGAGGATAAGCGGGCCGTCTTGCGTCACTGCGACCATATGTTCGAAGTGCGCCGACAGCTTGCGGTCGCGAGTCACGACCGTCCACTTGTCATCTAAGAACTCCACGTCTTTCGTGCCCATGTTCACCATGGGCTCGATGCAAATCGTCATACCCGGTTCCAACCGGGGACCCGTGTCGGCCCGCCCGAAGTTGGGCACTGCGGGATCCTCGTGGATGGCGAAGCCGATCCCGTGTCCCACCAGCTCACGGACCACCGAGTAGCCATTGTTCTCGACGTACCGCTGTACGGCAGCCGAGATATCCCCCACGCGATTGCCGGGTTTGGCCTGCGCGATCCCTTGGTATAGGGCCTCTCGGGTCACGTTCATCAATCGTTGGGCCTCTTTCGAGACCTGCCCGACCGGATAGGTCCAGGCGCCATCGGCGTAATAGCGGTCCCGTACGATACCGATATCCAGCCCGACGATGTCGCCTTCGAGCAACGGCTTGTCGTTCGGAATGCCGTGCACCACTTGCTCGTTCACCGCTACACAAAGAGCATCCGGGTACCCGCGGTACCCTTTGAACGCAGGATACACGTTGTTCTCCTCGAGAAGACGGAGTGCCAGCGTGTCCAAGTCCCGAGTCGTCGTAACCCCGGGACGTATGCTCTCTGCAAGCCTTCTCAGGATGCTTGCGAGCAGGCGGCCCAACGATGCCAGATTGTCAATGTCCTCCGGTGACTTGCGGATAATCATGCGGCCCGGTTGAGTGCCGCCCATACTGCCTCGAAGACTTCGGCGGCCGTTCCGGATGCGTCTACCGTCAGGAGTTGTCCTCGCTCTCGGTAGAAATCGAGGAGCGGGGCCGTAGACCGGGCGTACACTTGCAGGCGGTTGCGTATGGCCTCCGGCCTGTCATCGTCGCGCACGATCAGACTGCCCGAGCACTGGTCACACACACCCTCCACCTTCGGAGGGGCATTGTCTACATGGTAAGTCGCCGCGCAGGAGCTGCACACCCTTCTTCCGGACAGCCGGCGGACGAGCGTTTCCTCGTTGCCCTCAAGTGCGAGCACGGCGTCGAGTGGGATCGAATGCTTGTCGAGTAGTGCGGCAAGAGCTTCGGCTTGAGGCACGGTTCGCGGGAAGCCGTCGAGCAGAAAACCCTCTCGTGCGTCCGGCTTGGCTAGGCGCTCTTCCACAATGCCGATGATCACGTCATCCGGCACCAACTCGCCCGCGTCCATATACGTCTTGGCTTTTAGGCCGATGGGGGTGGCTCGCGCCACCGCCTCCCGCAGAAGGTCGCCGGTGCTGATCTGCGGCACCCCGAGACGCTCTTGAAGCAGCTTTGCCTGCGTTCCCTTTCCGACGCCTGGGGGGCCGAGCAGCACCAATCGCACTAGCGGACCTCCTCATAGCCGCGCATGATGACCTGCGACTCGATCTGGCGCATCGTGTCCAGGGCAACTGCGACTACGATGAGCAGCGAGGTTCCGCCGGCGAGAGTGAAGACGTTGATAGTGTTCGTCCACGCCGGCACCCAGTACTGGAGCAGTGCCACGAAGGCAAGGAACGCAGCGCCTACCAAGGTGATGCGGCTGATCACCCCGTCTAGATAATCACGCGTCGGCGAGCCGGGTCGGACGCCCGGCACAAAAGCGCCACTCCGCTTCAGGTTATCCGCCATCTCCTCGACGTTATAGACGACCGCGGTGTAGAAGTAGGTGAAGCCGAAGATCATCAGCGTGTAGATGGCGGCACCCAGAATGCTGCTCCCGGGCGAGAACAACTGTTGCATGGTGGCAAAGAAGCCACCAATAGGTGATCCCGTGCCCAAAGCCTGCGCGAAGGTGCCGGGCAGGTACATAAGCGAGATCGCGAAGATGATGGGAATGACTCCTGCCGAGTTGATCGACAGAGGCAAGTACACGGTCTGGGAGCCCATCGCCCGCCTACCTGGTATGCGCCGCATGTGGTGGATCGGGATTCGTCGCTGCGCCTGCGTGAAGAAGACGATGATCCAGATGGTACCGAGGAACAACGCAGCCAGCAGCATCACGTCCAGGCTCGAGTTCTGGCCAATCGTTAGGTTCTGGTAGAGCTGATGGATCTGGTAGGGCAACTGCACGATGATGCCTGCGAAAATCATCAGCGATACGCCGTTGCCGACTCCCTTCTCCTGAATCTGCTCACCGAGCCATAACACGAACATCGCGCCAGCGGTCCAGAAGGCGATAATGACGAGTTGGTCTACGAAGGTGAGGTGAGAGGCTCCCGCCTGCGACGCCAGCGAGGTGATGAGCTTGGTGTAGCCCCACGACTGGAAGAAGCAGAGTACGATGGTGAGCCAGCGAGTGATGCGGTTGATCTTGCGCCGACCGTACTCGCCCTCCTCTCGCTGCATCTTCTGCAACGACGGAACGCCGACGGTCATGAGCTGCATCACGATGGACGAGGTGATGTAGGGGTTCAGGCCCAGTGCGAAGATGGACAGCTTCTTGAGCGCCCCTCCGCCAAACAGATTGATAAAGCCCAGAGCAGCGTTGGAGGCGATCAGATCGTGTACCTTCTCGGGATCCACGCCGGGCACAGGCACCGGGATGTGAATGCCGATGATGTAGACCGTGAACATCGCGAAGAGGAAGAGAATCCTGCCTCGCAGGTCGGGGGTGGCCCACGCCGCCGCGAGCGTCTCGCGCAAATTCACAGCTTGGTGACCTCACATCCGCCTGCGCGAAGCTTCTCCTCGGCGGTCTTGCTGAAGTAGTGCGCCGACACGGTCAGCTTCTTCGAAATCTCGCCTCGTCCGAGGATCTTGATGCCATCCAGCGGCTTGCTGACGAGGCCCTTGGCCTTCAGGCTCTCGGGGTCCACGGTCTCTCCCTCCTGAAAGCGCTCGCTCAGCGTGTCCAGGTTCACGACCGCGAACTCCTTATGGTTCGGGTTGCGGAAACCCTTTTTCTGCGGCAGGCGGCGGTGCATGGGGGTCTGACCGCCCTCGAAGCCCTGCCACACCTGCTCACGCGCCTTCTGGCCCTTGGTGCCTCGACCGGCGGTCTTGCCTTTGCCTGCTGCAATACCTCGCCCGCGGCGTATCTTTGGGGTCTTCGCGCCCTCGGCGGGGCGCAGGTCATGTCTAAGCATCCTTCCGGCCTTCCTCTCCGTTGTCCACGACGGACACTTCCACCAGAAACTGCACCTTGCGGATCATCCCGCGCATCACGTCATTGTCCGGTACGGTCACGGAGGCGTTCAGCCCCCGCAGTCCGAGCGCACGCACTGTACGCTTGTGTTTGATGCTATACCCAATCGGGCTTTTCTTCAGAGTGATCCTAAGCATCGGCTCCCGCCTCTCCACGTAGCTTCGGAATCCAAGGCACTAGCTCTCGCACCGGCAACCCGCGGGACTCCGCAACGACCTCCGGTGTCTTGAGCTGCTGAAGTGCTGCGACCGTGGCCCACGCACAGTTCACGGCATTTCGAGAGCCGAACACCTTTGCGAGCACATCCTGCACGCCCGCGGCTTCCAAAATCGAACGCACCGCTCCGCCGGCAACGACGCCGGTTCCGGGTGACGCAGGCTTCAGCCAGACCAGAGTTGCCCCGGTCTTTGCGCGCACGTCGTGGGGCAGTGTACCGGCAATCATCGGAACTTCGACCATCGCTCGACGTGCTGCTTCCTCGCCCTTTCGGATGGCGTCTGGCACACCGCGCGCCTTGCCCAAGCCGACCCCGACGCGGCCAGCATGGTCTCCGACCACGACGAGCACCGACCAGCTAGCGGTCTTTCCTCCCTTGTGAGTCTTGAAGACCTTGTTGTTGCGGACCACACGGACATCGAACTCGCTTCCGGCCGTATCCCTGCGTTCGATTCTTCTCATACTTGCTCCCTAGAAATTGAGCCCGGCTTCTCGTGCCGCGTCTGCCAAAGCCTTCACTCGACCGGCGTAGCGGTAGCCTCCGCGGTCGAACACCACACTAGTCAGGCCCTTCTCCTTGGCCCGCGCACCGATGAGGGCGCCGACCGCCTTGGCCGCCTCGACGTTGCCGCCATACTTCTGCCGGAGGTCCTTCTCCATGCTTGACGCGCTGGCGATGGTGCACCGGCCGACGTCGTCCACGAGCTGGACAGAAATGTGCTTGAGACTGCGATACACGCACAAGCGCGGACGTTCCGGAGTGCCCGTCACTTTCTTCCGGATTCTCCGGTGCCGTCTCAGTCTTTGCAAATACGCGTTTCGAACTGCCATGCTTTACAACCTACTACTTGCCGGTCGCGCCGCGCTTACCGGGCTTGGTCTTGACTTCCTCTCCAAGATATCGCACGCCCTTACCTTTGTAGGAGTCGGGCGGACGAATGCGACGAATATCCGCCGCCTGCTGTCCGACCTGCTGCTTGTTGATCCCGGAGACCGAGATCACCTGTTGCCGCTGCCGATCCGCTTGCTCCACCGCGAAGCTGACACCCGGCCTCGGCTCGATCACTACGGGGTGGGAGAACCCGAGGCTCAGCGTGAGAGTGTTTCCCTCCAAGTTGGCCCGATAGCCGACGCCCACCAGGGTCAGCTTCTTCACGAACCCTTCAGTCACGCCTGTCACCATGTTGGCAATGAGCGTGCGCGCGAGGCCGTGCTGCTGCCGCATGTACGCTTCGTTGTTCGGGCGATCCACCGTGAGCGTCCCATCCTCCTGCTGGACGATGAGACGCGGCTCGATGTCGCACGACAGCTCGCCCTTAGGTCCCTTCACGGCGACGTGACCACCATCAATCGTAACGGTCACTCCCGAGGGGATCGGTATCGGTTGTTTTCCTACACGGGACATCGAAACAAGCTCCTTACCACACTTCGCACAGCACTTCACCGCCGATGTGCCGCCGTCGAGCGTCGCGGTCGGTCAGGATTCCCTGCGACGTAGAGATGAGGCGAATACCGAGTCCGCTGCGCACGGGGACGATGGTGTCAGCGGAACCGTACACACGCAAGCCGGGCTTGCTGATGCGTCGGATGTGGGAAATCGCGTGCCGCTTCTTCGAGTCGTACTTGAGGTGTATCCGCAGCACGGGGAACTTACCCTCCGTGATCACCTCAGACGACTTGATGAGACCTTCGGCCTGCATCAGGCGTGCGATCTCGACCTTGACCTTCGAGATGGGCACGTCCACGAAGGGCTTTCTGGCGTTGCCGCCGTTTCGTATCCGCGTCAGCATGTCGCTAATGGGGTCGCTGTGCATCCTGTTCTCCTACCAGCTCGCCTTCGTCACGCCCGGAAGGACGCCCTTATGCGCCATCTCCCGCAGGCAGATTCGGCACAGCCCGAAATACCGGAAGTACCCCTTGGCGCGCCCACACACGCTGCAGCGCTTATAGGCTCGCACCTTGAACTTCGGTTTTCGTTGCGCCTTCGCAATCAGACAGGTTTTTGGCATCGTTCCTCCAGTCGCGCGGCAGGACCACCCACGAAACGGGCGGTTAGCCTTCGGCCTCCGCGCGCTCCTTCTCGTACTTCTTCACCAGCTCCTGAGTCAGGTTCGCCGGCAGCTCCTCGTAGTGGTCCAGCTCGGTGCTAAACTTGCCTCGGCCCCGCGTTATGGACCGCAGGTCGAGTGCGTATTTCATCATCTCTCCCATGGGCACATGGGCTCGAATGCGCTGCTTTCCTCCACCAATCGCTTCCATGCCGAGTAGCCGACCACGCCGACCGTTGAGGTCCGCGTTGATGTCACCAACGAACTCCTCCGGCACGATGATGTCGACCTGAAGAATGGGCTCGAGGATGATGGGCTGCGCCTGAGCAGCCGCGTTGCGGAAGGCGAGCTGCCCCGCCATCTTAAACGCCGCCTCGCTCGAGTCCACGTCGTGATACGAACCATCGTAGACGGTAGCACTGAGATCTACAACCGGGTAGCCAGCCTGAATGCCCTTGGCTAGGGCCTCCCGCACGCCTTTCTCCACCGCGGGGATGAAGTTGCGCGGAATCGCGCCACCGACTACCTTATCAATGAACTCGAAGCCGCTGCCCCGATCGAGAGGCGATAGCTCCAGCCAGCAGTCTCCATACTGGCCACGGCCACCAGTTTGCTTCTTGTGCTTCCCCTGCGCCTTGGCGCTGGTGCGGATCGTCTCGCGGTACGGGACCTTGGCTTCTTCGACCTCGACATTCACCCCGAACTTCGCCTTGAGACGCTCGATGACCACGTCCAGGTGCAGGTCACCCATTCCAGACAGCAACACCTGTCCCAGGTCTGGGTCGTGCGTCATGTGGAAGGTCGGGTCCTCGTCCACCATTCGAGTAAGGGCCGGACCCAACTTGTCTTCATCTGCCTTAGTTGCGGCGTGAACGGCGATGGTGTAGATTGGGTTGGGGTACTTGATCTCCTCGAACAGGATGCCACTACCTTTGACGGTCAGTGTGTCCCCCGTCTTCGTCTCCTGCAGCTTCGCCACAGCGCCGATGTCACCGGCATAGACGGCGGGAGTGGACACCTGGTTCTTGCCCAACGGGAAAAAGACCTGACCTACCCTCTCGTCCTTCTCGTGCGAAGCGTTCCACACATGACTGTCCGAGGAGAAGGTGCCACTGAAGACCCGGAAGTAGTTGATCTTGCCCACGTATGGGTCGGCAGTCGTCTTGAACACGAGCGCTGCCAGCGGCGCGTTGTCATCCGGCTTGAGAAACGTGTCACCGGCCTTGTGCGGCATATCCGCGGGCGAGGGCAAGACGCCGACGATCCGGTCCATCAGTGTGCTGACTCCGATGCCGTGGGCAGCAGAACCGATGCAGAGGGGAACGACCTTCCCGGCCTCTACGCCGAGAAGCAGGCCCTTCATCACCTCCTCTTGGGTGAGTGGCTCGCCCTCGAGGTACTTCATCGCCAGTTCGTCGTCCGCTTCGGCGGCGCCGTCCATCAGCTTTTCGTGCCATTTCTCTGCTTCGGCGGCCAGTTCGGGGTTGAGGTCGGTGGCCGATGCTTCGCGGTCCGCGCCGGTGATCATCTTCATCGAAAACAGATCCACCACGCCTTTGAACTCGAGCTGTGCACCCACGGGCATCTGGATGGGAACGATCCGCTTGCCGTAAAGGTTCTCGAAGTATCGCAGAAGACCGGGAAAGTCGGCGTTGTCCCGCTCCATCTTGTTCACGAAGATCATACGGGGCACGGACAGCTCTTCTGCCAATTCCCAAGCGTTCTCGAAGCCGACGTCCACGTGATCCTTGGCTTCCGTGACCATCAGCATGGCGTCTACGACTCGGGCGACGCCAAAAAGGTCGCCGATAAAGTCCGGGTACCCCGGAACGTCAATCAGGTTGATCTTGTGGTCGTGCCACTCGAGCGGTAGCACACTCGCGTTCAGACTGATCTTGCGCTTGTGCTCCAGCGCGTCGAAATCGGAGACAGTATTCTCGGTCTCCACCGTACCGATTCGGTCCACAACTCCTGCCACATACAGCATGTGCTCCGCAAGCGTGGTCTTGCCCGCGCCGCCATGGCCGACAATTGCGACGTTCCGTATCCTGTCTGCGCTAAACCGTTTCAAGAATCCAGTTCTCTCCTAGTTCTCTCGGAAGGGCATGCCCATCTTTTGCAAGAAGACGCGCGCCTCTTCGTCTGTCTTTGCGGTGGTGCAGATGATGATGTCCATGCCTCGGATCCTGTCGAACGTATCGTAGGCGATCTCCGGGAACACGATCTGCTCCTTCAGACCGACGGCAAAGTTGCCGCGTCCATCGAAGGACTTGGGGGATATGCCTCGGAAGTCGCGCAAGCGGGGTAGTACGATGGACACCAGCTTGTCGAAAAAGTGGTACATGCGCTCGCCTCGGAGCGTGACGCAACAACCGATTCTGTGACCTTCTCGGATCTTGAAGTTCGAAACCGCCTTCTTGGCTCGGGTGATGATAGGCTTCTGGCCAACGATGAGCGATAAGTCTCGGACCGAGTTCTCGAGGTGCTTGGAATCCTCTTCACCCTTGCCGACTCCCATGTTCACGACGATCTTGTCGAGGCGAGGCACGGCCATGATGGAGGTGTAGCCGAATTGCTCGCGCAGCGCTGGCACCACGCTCTCGAGGTAATGCGTGCGCTTGCGCGAGACCGGCACCTTGTCCATCACTCCGGTCTCGACGCTCTCCTTACTGCCCTTGTCCTTTGTCGCTTCTTTAGCTTTTGCCATTCTGTGTTCACTCCGCCGCCTAGTCGGCGTCAATCAGCTCGCCGGACACCTTGGCGTATCGCACTAGCTTGCCGTTCACTTCCTTGCGCCCCACACGGGTAGCTTTGCCGCTGTGCGGGTCTACCAGCTTCACGTTCGAGATATGGATGGGCATCGCGCGGGAGATGCGATCGCCCGGCCGAGTACCCGCTGCGCTGCGCTGCGGTTTCACGTGCTTCGTCGCGAGGTTCAGACCCTCGATGCGCACACGCATTCGATCTCGCAACACCTCCACGACCTTGCCGCGCTGGCCCTTGTCCTTGCCAGCAATAACCTCTACCTCGTCACCGGACTTGATCTTCAACTTGGGCGCTTTCGCACCCGACGTCTTCTTCTCCATCACAGCACCTCAGGCGCCAAGGACACGATTTTCATGTATGCCTTGTCGCGCAGTTCACGCGCGACCGGTCCGAAAATGCGCGTACCTCGGGGCTCCCGTTGGTTGTCAATCAGCACGCATGCGTTGTCGTCGAAGCGGACCGTGGAGCCGTCTGGGCGCCGGAGCGCCTTCTTGGTACGAACCACGACCGCCTTCACGACGTCGCCTTTCTTGACCGGCATGTTCGGCGTGGCACTCTTCACGGTACCGACGAACACGTCGCCGACCGTTCCGTAACGTGGCTGCGAACCCTTGAGTACGCGAATGCACATCAGCGTTCTCGCACCCGTGTTGTCTGCCACTTTCAGTCGCGTGTAGATCTGTATCATCGCGGCCTACTTCACTTTCTCAAGAATCCTGCTCACGCGCCAGCGCTTCTCCTTGCTCAGCGGCCGGCACTCCACGATCTCCACGAAGTCCCCCACATCACACGCCTGCTCGTCGTGCGCCTTGAACCGGCCCGTACGGCGGATGATCTTGCCGTATAGCGGGTGCTTGACTCTGCGCTCGACCTGCACCACGACCGTCTTCTGCATCTTGTTGCTGACGACGGTGCCCTCGCGAATCTTGCGGGTTCCTCGCTCCAGCATCTCGCTCATTCCTTACCCTCCCGCTGACGCTGTGACAGCAGGGTCATGATTCGGGCCACGTTCTTGCGGTGTACGGAGATCGCCTTGAAGTCCTTCACCTGGCCGAAGATGATCTGGCGTCGCACGTTGTACACGGCCTCGCGCTCCTTCTCCAGCTCCTCCACGAGGTCTTCGGTACTCTTCTCGCGAAGCTCCGAGCTTCTAAGCCCCTTCATCGCCACTCTCCTCCATCGTTGTGGGCGTCGCTTCCTCGGTGCTAACGGCCGGCTCCTCGGGTTCCACGACGTCGAGCGCCCCTGATGTCAGTGTGGCCTCGAACGCATTTTGCTGCTGCAGATCCGCCGCGCGGTCCTTCTCTGTATAGAGATGCTCGAAGTCCCTTCGGGTGACGAAGCGCGCCCGGATCGGCAGCTTGTGAATGGCCCTTCTCACGGCTTCCTTCGCCACTTCCTCACTGACGCCGCGCAGCTCGAACAGCATGCGTCCGGGCTTGACCACGGCGACCCACCCCTCGGGCGAACCCTTGCCGGAGCCCATGCGCGTCTCCGCCGGCTTCTTGGTAAACGGCTTATCCGGGAAGACCCGGATCCACACCTTTCCACCGCGCCGGATGTAGCGGGTGATGGCGATACGGGCAGCCTCGATCTGACGGTTGGTCAGCCAGCAAGGCTGGAGGGCCTGCAGGCCAAACTCACCAAAGTCAATCTTGTTACCACCCGAGGCCTTACCCGTCATTCGGCCTCTGTGTTGTTTGCGATGCTTTACACGCTTAGGCATCAACATGGCTTACTCTCCCGCCGGCTCCGCAATAGTTCTGCGCGGCCGCCGAGGCCGCCGCTCTCGGTCGCCCGAGCCGTGACCCGGTGCGTCCAGCAAGTCGTCCCGGCGCCGCGCCCTCTCCTGAAACACCTCGCCGCGGTAGATCCACACGCGGCAACCCACCGCGCCATAGATCGTCCGAGCGACACAGTATCCGTAGTCCACATCCGCCCGAAGGGTGTGCAGCGGCACCTTGCCATCCTTCTCGATCTCGCGCCGGGCCATTTCCGAGCCACCCAGACGGCCCGCACAGATCACCTTAATCCCCCTCACGCCTTGGCGAGTTGCTCGCATCACGGCCTGGCGCATGGCTCGTCGGTGCGAGACGCGCTTCTCGATCTGGCTCGCAATGCCCTCCGCTACGAGCTGGGCGTCCATCTCCGGCTTCTGCACCTCGGCAACGTTGATGTACACCTGTGCGTCTTTGTGCCGCTTGTGCACGGTGCGCTCGACGGCGGCGTTGATCTCTTCGATGCCCTTCCCGCCACGCCCGATGACGGCGCCGGGCCGAGCGGTATGGATCGTCACCTTCACGAGATCAGCGGGGCGCTCGATCTCGACGCGCGAGATGCTCGCATTCGCCCAGCGGCGCTTCAACATTGTGCGGATCAGGTGATCCTCATACACCATCTCCGGGTAAACCTTCTTGTTGAAGAACCACTTGCTGTCCCACGTCCGGATGACGCCCAGCCGGAAACCAATTGGATTGACCTTTTGACCCAAAGCTCTACTCCTGCTTCCCTTCTGCCTCGCCCTCGGCGGGCTCCACGCCCTCTTCAGTGACCGGCCCTGCCGCTTCTGGCTCCTCTGTCTTTGGAGTGGCAACGACCGATTCTTCCGCCACCTGCGACTCCGGCTCCGAGACGGTAGCTGCGGGCTCGGCCACGACCGATTCTGCCTTCGCCTTCTCCGGCTTGCCGGGCTTCGGCCCCGGCTCTGTCTTGCGCACCTGACGCTTCGGTCGCGGCTCCTCGGGAATGCTCTCGACCACCACCGTAATGTGGCAAGTGCGTTTGAGGATGCGGTTCGCGCGACCCATCGCGCGTGCCTGAATGCGCTTGAGCCTGGCGCCCTCGTCCACGAAGGCCCGAGTGATCACCAGGTCCTCTTCGTTCATGCTATGGTTCTCGACGGCGTTCGCAGCCGCCGAACGGATGAGTTTGCGAACAAGGTGCGCAGACTTGTTCGGCACGAACTGGAGCAACTGCGCCGCCTTCACAGCCCTCATGCCGCGGACCTGGTCCACGACGAGCCGAGCTTTCCTCGGCGGCACTCTCCTCGACTTGACAACCGCTCTAACTTCCATCTCTATCGCACCCTATGGGTCTTCTCAGAACCCGCGTGGCCTCGGAACAAGCGCGTCGGGGCGAACTCACCCAACTTGTGGCCGACCATGTTCTCCGTCACAAACACGGGCACGTGCTTCCGACCGTCGTGTACGGCTATCGTGTGCCCGACCATCTCCGGCATCACGGTGCTGCGACGCGACCAAGTCTTGATGATCCGTTTCTCGCCCGCGCTGTTCATCGCGTCAATCTTCTTCTGAAGGTGCCCGTCTATGAACGGTCCCTTCTTTACCGACCTAGCCATCAGCGGTTCCTCCGGCGGACGATAAACTTATCCGTGCGCTTGTTGCTGCGCGTAATCTTGCCCTTGGCGGCGTTGCCCCAACGGTCCACAGGACCCTTCTTGCGTCCCACAGGGCTCTTGGCCTCACCACCACCGTGTGGATGGTCTCGTGGGCTCATCACGACGCCGCGGACATGCGGTTTGCGTCCCTTCGCGCGCACCCTGCCGGCTTTTCCGTACGCCTCGTTCTCGTGCTCGGCGTTGCCGACGACACCGACGGTCGCCCGACACTCCATCCTCACTCTTCGCATCTCACCGGACGGAAGGCGGAGCGTGACGTAATCGCCCTCCTTCGCCATCACCTGGGCCGAGGTCCCGGCGGAGCGAACGATCTGACCGCCCTTCCCAGGGGTCAGTTCGATGTTGTGGATCTGGGTTCCGAGCGGGATGTCCCTGAGCTGCAGCGCATTCCCGGGTTGGATGTCGGCGGTGGTAGAGCTCACGATGGATGCCCCGACCCCCAGGCCATCCGGTGCGAGGATGTACCGCTTCTCCCCATCGGCGTAGTGGATCAGGGCGATGCGACACGTGCGGTTCGGGTCGTACTCGATGGCCGCGACCTTGCCGGGGATCTCGAACTTGTCCCGCTTGAAGTCAATCAGACGATACCTACGCTTCTTCCCGCCTCCGCGGAACCGGCTCGTGATGCGGCCGGAGTTGTTTCGTCCACCCTGTCGCTTGCGGTACTCGGTGAGTGTCTTCTCCGGCTTCTGCTTCGTGATCTCCTCGTTGGTCGAGGACTTCAGAAACCTTCTGCCTGGCGACGTTGGTTTGTGTTCTCGTATTGGCATGATTACACTCCGAAGTCGGGCAGTCTCTGCCCTGGTGCAAGCGTGACCACGGCCTTCTTCCACTTAGGGGTATGGCCGGGGTTTCGGAAACGGCTGCGGCCCTTGATGCGACCGCGAACATGAGAAGTGTTCACGGCCACGACCTTTACCTTGTCCTTGCTTTTTGCGTAGTGCTGCTCGATAGCCCGCGCGATGTCAGGCTTCGTCGCGTCTTCGGCAACGATGAACGTGTACTTGCCGATCTCGGCCAGCCGAAGTGCGCGCTCGGTGATTCGCGGCAGCAGGATGATCTCGTATGGGCTCTTCACTTCAACCACAACTCCTCGAGCTTCTGCAGCGCGGCCCGGTCCGCAACGATCCGATGCGCCACGATCACGTCGCGCGCCGACACTGCGGGTACATAGCGGAGATCGACGTTCGGAATGTTCCGGAAGCAGCGCAGCGCCGTCTCGTCGTGCTCGGGTAGCAGAACCAGTGACCGAACACCCTCGCACCCATGAGCTTTGAGGAAGTCCACGGCGTCTCTCGTTTTGATTCGCTCGAAGCGAACACCGTCCACCGCGACGAGTGCTCCCTCAGCGATCTTGTATCCGAGGGCGGACTGGATGGCAAGCCTTCTCGCCTTGCGGTTGATCCGCTGTCGGTACGAGCGGGGCGTCGGTCCGAAGACGACACCGCCACCCTTCCACAGAGGAGAACGGATACTGCCCTGGCGGGATCGACCGGTCTTCTTCTGACGGTACGGCTTACGCCCGCCGCCACTGACCTCGCTGCGGCCCTTCGTCTTGTGCGTGCCCTGCCTGCGGTTGGCCTCTTCGGCCACAACGGCCTGGTGCAGGTTGGCAACCAGATCCCGGGACAGTTCCACGCTCTCGCCGGCGATCGTGCGCGTTCGCGTCTCTCGGAGTCCGAAGAGGCTGTCCGAAAGCTGCAGCTCACCCGCTTCCTTTCCCTGGTTGTCGTATAGCTTGACCGATGGCATGGCTACTTCCTCGTCTCCTTGTGCACTTCCAGGAGACCACCGTTTGCGCCGGGAACGGACCCGCTAACCAACAGCAGGTTTCTCTCGACGTCTACACTCACGACTTTGAGGCCGAGCTGTGTCACTCGCTCGGCGCCCATGTGGCCGGGGTTCTTGTGCCCCTTGAACACGCGAGCCGGCCCCGTGGCACCCGCGGCCAAGGGCCTACGGTGCGTCATGAAGCCGTGCGTGGCCGTCTGTCCGCGAAAACCGTATCGCTTGACGACGCCCGCGAAGCCTCGGCCCTTACTCGTTCCAGCGACCTGGACCTTCTCGCCCGGCTCGAAGATCTCGACACCGACACGCTGGCCGACCTGAACGTCGGTGATGTCCTCTGTGCGGAACTCCCGCAGGTACCGTGTCGGTTCGACTCCCGCCTTCTGGAAGTGCCCAGCCTGGGGCTTTCTCACCCGCTTCTTGGGGATCGAACCGAAACCGAGTTGGATGGCGGAGTAGCCGTCGCGCTCGGGGCTCTTCACCTGGGTGACAAGGCACGGTCCGGCTTCGATAACACTCACCGGTATCATCTTGCCGTCCGTGTCGAACACGTGCGTCATTCCCACTTTTCGCCCCAGAAGACCTGGAAGCATAGGGTTCCAACCTTTCCGCCTCATCGCTACCGACGGTCCCCTGCGGCATTCCCCGTGTGGGTAGGACGGGTCGCCGACCGTCTCGCTGCGAGGCTTATGTTTCGACTAGCTCTTGATCTCGATGTCGACGCCGCTAGGCAGGTCCAAGCGCATCAACGCGTCGATCGTTTTCGCTGTCGGTTCGAGAATGTCTATCAACCGTTTGTGCGTACGGATCTCGAAGTGCTCCATCGATTCCTTATCGATATGCGGCCCTCGAATGACGCAGAACCTGCGGATGTTGGTGGGCAGCGGGATGGGACCCGCGACCCGCACGCCGGTCTTCCGCGCGGTGTCTGCGATCTTCTCCACCGACTGGTCCAACACCCGGTGGTCGTACGCCTTCAGCTTGATTCTTACCTTGTCTCGACGCATCCGATTCCCTTCGTGGATGGCGGCGGGGTGATTGCCCCGCCGCCATCGGCACTACTCGTATATCTTCGTAATCAGGCCGGCGCCGACCGTGCGGCCGCCCTCGCGAATAGCGAAGCGCGACCCGGCCTCCATGGCGATAGGCTCGATCAACTCCACCGTCATGGTGATGTTGTCGCCGGGCATGACCATCTCCACACCGGCGGGCAGGTTCAACGTACCCGTGACGTCGGTGGTGCGGAAGTAGAACTGCGGCCGGTATCCGGAAACGAACGGCGTGTGGCGTCCGCCCTCTTCCTTGGTCAACACGTAGACCTCGCCGTCGAACTTCGTGTGCGGAGTGATCGAGCCAGGCTTCGCGATGACCATGCCGCGCAACACGTCCTTGCGGTCAATACCTCGGAGCAGGAGGCCGACGTTGTCGCCTGCGCGAGCCTCGTCCAGGGTCTTGCGGAACATTTCGACGCCGGTGCAGACCGTCTTCAACGGCTTGCCGGCACGCAATCCGACAATCTCCACTTCCTCTCCAGCCTTGAGCAAGCCGCGCTCGACGCGTCCCGTAGCGACCGTTCCACGGCCCGTGATGGTGAACACATCTTCTACGGCCATCAGGAACGGCTTGTCAATCTCGCGCTGCGGCTCCGGAATGTAGCTGTCGCAGGCCTGCATCAGTTCGAAGATGGCCTTGACCCACTGGTCGTCCGGGCTGAGAGTTGGAGCCTCGAGGACCTTAAGACCGCTGCCGCGGATGATCGGGATGTTGTCCCCATCGAACTCGTACTTCGAGAGTAGCTCGCGGATCTCCATCTCCACAACGTCCAGCAGTTCTGGGTCGTCCACCATGTCCGCCTTATTCATGAAGACGACGATGGCGGGAACGCCGACCTGACGGGCGAGCAGGATGTGCTCGCGGGTCTGCGGCATCGGTCCATCCGCTGCCGAGACCACCAGGATGGCTCCGTCCATCTGCGCCGCGCCGGTGATCATGTTTTTGATGTAGTCGGCGTGGCCGGGACAGTCCACGTGGGCGTAGTGACGGTTCTCCGTCTCGTACTCCGCGTGATAGATGTTGATGGTGATGCCGCGTGCCTTCTCCTCGGGGGCCGAGTCGATCTGGTCGAAGCTCTGGTACTTGGCCAGGCTCTTGAGTTCGCTGAGCACGCGCGTGATCGCTGCGGTCAGCGTGGTCTTCCCGTGGTCCACGTGGCCGATGGTTCCGATATTCAAGTGCGGCTTCGTCCGCTCAAACTTGGCTCTGGCCATATGTCACTCCATTCACGAGTTTTCTGTTTCCTGTCGGTCGTCCACAGCGGCCTCCATGCCTAGCGTTGCACGAGTTGTCGGCCTTGTGCGCGACTGACGATTTCCTCCGCAAGATTCTGCGGCACTTCTTCGTAGTGGGACGGAGTCACGTTAGGAGACGCGCGTCCCTGCGTAAGAGAACGGAGTTCGGTAACGTACCCGAACATTTCCGCCAGCGGGATCTGCGACCTGATTACGTGCACTCCGCCGGCGGCCGGTTCTGTCGATTCAATGCGCCCGCGCCGCCGGTTGATATCACCCATGACGTCCCCTAGATTCTCCTCCGGGGTCGTGACCTCAACCGACATGATCGGCTCTTTGAGACAGGGCCGAGCCCTGCTCGCGGCCTCGCGGAAAGCCAGTATACCCGCCATTTTGAAAGCGTTTTCGTTCGAGTCCACCTCGTGGAACTGCCCGTCCAACAGCTTTACGTGAACGTCCACGACGGGATACCCGCCCAGCACCCCGGCCTCCATCGCCTCGCGCACGCCCTTTTCGATGGCCGGAATGTACTCCCTGGGTATGACCCCGCCCACCGTGGCGTTCTCGAACTTAAAGCCCTGGCCCTCGGCAAGCGGACCGACCTCGAGCACGCACACCCCGAACTGGCCGGACCCTCCCGTCTGCCGGATGTATCTGCCCTCCGCCTTGGCTGCTGCGCGTACGGTCTCCTTGTAAGCCACCTGAGGCTTGCCCTTATTGGGCTCAACGTTGAACTCGCGCTTCAGACGGTCCAAGATGATGTCCAGGTGCAGCTCGCCCATCCCCGAGAGAATGGTCTGTCCCGTCTCGGCGTCCGTCGTGACGCGCAGCGTAGGGTCTTCCTCGACCAGCTTCTGCAGCGCGACACCGAGTTTGTCCTGGTCGGCCTTCGACTTGGGCTCGATGGCCAGGCTGATGACCGGCTCGGGGAACGCGATGCGCTCCAGAAGAATGGGATGGGACTTGGTGCACAGCGTGTCGCCAGTGAAAACATTGTTGAGGCCGATGACTCCTACAATGTCACCGGCCTCCGCAGAATCCACGTCCTCTCGAGAGTTGGCATGCATGTGAAGGATGCGGCCGACCCTCTCGGACTTCTCCTTGAGGCCCTGCATGGTCTTGTTGAGCACCACGACTTGCGAGCCCTTTTTCAGCGTGCCGGAATAGAGCCGGACGTAGGTGAGACGGCCGACGTACGGGTCCGTAGCGATCTTGAATGCCAGAGCGGACAGCGGAGCCGAAGGATCCGGCTCGCGAACGAGTGGTTCTCCTGTGTCGGGGTGCGTGCCGGTCACCGCGCCCTTATCGATCGGGCTCGGGAGGTAATCAACGACTGCGTCCAACAGCGCCTGCACGCCCTTATTTTTAAAGGATGAGCCGCTGATGACGGGGACGAGGTCGCAGCTCAGTGTGGCCTTTCGGATCACGGCCTTTAGCTCCGGGACCGTGATCGCCTCCCCTGCGAGGTACTTCTCCATCAGCGTGTCGTCGAAGTACGCGAGAGCCTCGATCAGAGTCTCTCGCCACGCATCTACTGCGTCTGCCATCTCGGAGGGAACGTCGCGGACTTCGATTTCCAAACCTTCGTCATCCATGTAGTAGTGGGCTTGGCGGGTCACTAAATCCACGTAACCGACATAGGCTGATTCGGCGCCGATAGGAACCTGGATCGGCACGGCGTTGGAGCCCAAGCGCGCCCTGATCTTGTCCACCACGTCGAAGTAGTCCGCACCCAGACGATCCATCTTGTTGACGTAGGCAATGCGTGGAACGCCGTAGCGATTGGCCTGTCGCCACACGGTCTCCGACTGAGGCTGAACTCCACCCACGGCGCAAAACACTGCTACCACACCGTCCAACACCCTGAGAGACCGCTCCACCTCCACCGTGAAGTCCACGTGGCCGGGGGTGTCAATGATGTTGATGCGGTGGTCGTTCCAATAGCACGTAGTAGCTGCGGAGGTGATGGTGATACCACGCTCCTGCTCCTGAGCCATCCAGTCCATAGTAGCGGCGCCTTCGTGCACCTCTCCCATGCGGTGGATACGACCGGTATAGTAAAGCATCCGCTCCGTAGTCGTCGTCTTACCGGCGTCTATGTGAGCGGCGATGCCGATGTTCCTGGTCTGTTGTAGGCTAGGAGCTGGAGGCATGGTTTACCACTTATAGTGTGCGAATGCTTTGTTGGCGTCGGCCATGCGGTGAGTGTCCTCCCGCTTCTTGACCGCCGCTCCGGTATTGTTGTAGGCGTCGAGCAATTCCGCGGTTAGCTTGTCCACCATGCTCTTACCCGAACGCTTCCGTGCAAAAGTGATGAGCCACCGTAGGGTCAGCGAACGTTTGCGCAGTGGATTCACTTCGACGGGGACCTGGTAGGTCTGGCCACCCACGCGGCGGGAGCGCACCTCGACCTGAGGGGTGACGTTCGCCAGCGCTCGCTCGAACACCTCGATGGCAGGCTTGCCGGTTCGCTCTTCGAGAGCCGAAAGTGCCGTGTAGGTGATCTTCTCGGCAACCGACTTCTTGCCGCGCAGCATGAGACGATTGATGAATCGCTGCACCATCTCGTTGCCGTACACGGGGTCCGGGGGAATTCGTCTTCGCTGTGTCGCTGCTCTCCTTGGCATGTGGTAGGTCCTCCTTACGACGACGCCTTCGGGCGCTTGCTGCCGTACTTGCTCCGGCCGCGCATGCGGTTAGCAGTCCCGGCAGTCTGCTGAGTGCCTCGGATGATGTGGTAGCGCACTCCGGGTAGGTCCTTCACACGGCCACCACGCACCAGAACCACGCTGTGCTCCTGCAGGTTGTGGCCGATACCCGGGATATACGCGGTGACCTCGATACCGTTAGTGAGGCGCACGCGGGCGACCTTCCGAAGCGCCGAGTTGGGCTTCTTCGGGTTGACAGTACGCACGACAGTGCAAACGCCGCGGCGCTGAGGATTTTCCTGCAGTGCAGGCGACTTGCTCTTGGCTTTCGGGGTCATGCGCCCCTTGCGAACCAGTTGGTTAACCGTTGGCATTCATCCTCCGATATCGCTTGGGCCGGGCTCCTTGCCCGACACACCAAAAAAGCCCTCATCCACGCGTGCGGAGGGCTCATCGTCGTTTTCGGCCTCGTGCGGCTCAGAACTCGTCGCTTGCCTTCTTGCTGCCGGCCCACGGGAAAACCCCCGGGCCAAGGCTTCGCCCTCCTTACAATCGCTTCGGACTGGCACGCGGCTCGGCCAGGCCGAGCCGCCGAGGGGGTATTGTGCCCCACTCTCCATGATTTTGTCAACAACGCCCAGGAAAAGAAGCGTTGGGCCGCCGGAGGGGACGAGCACCAGACCCACGACGGGGCCGATCTACCGCGAATCCGCGCATGAATACCGGCTTATTCGACTCGCTGCGGCTCAAAGGGAAACGGGCCCCAGCCCGTTTCCCTGCTCGTCCGCCCTATGTTGACTATGGAAACCGAGAGACGTGAAACATCCGCGTCAGGCCTCTTCTTCAGCCGCGCTGTGGCAGAACGCTCAGCGGGTTGATTGGAGGCAGCTCGAGGTGCAGAGCCACGGCATGCAACACGTCGGTAGGCTCCACGTACACGAACTGGTTGCCGAAGCTGTCGTACACAACCCATCCGTTCGCTCGAGCCTCGACCGTGACGGTGCACGAGTCGCCATCGAACAGGCTCGAGCACGAGCTGCGTCCGAATCCCTTTCCGACAGAGAACGGAACTGGGTACGCCACCTGGCGACCGTCGAGGCTTGGCATGGGCCTCGCCTCCTTCTTGAGGCAGCGTTTGCTTGTTTTTCTCAAGGTTCGCTGCAGAAATGCGAAGGGTTAGACGGTTGCGCCCACCGAATGGTTGCGGGTCCCGGGACCGGAGGCGTGCGTTCGCCTTCGCGGCGATGTAGGTGTCCGCCATGCCCTGGCCCGGCGTCCCCGCCGGGCTCTGCGACGACTGCGCCTCCCGCGGACCCAGGGACCGCGCCGGGGCACTCCTAGGTTCGCCATCCCCCGTCACGATCGGAACTGGCGGGACGCCGGGAATACGCCGCCTCGGCAAACTCCGAGGCCCCCATCCGCCCTCAAGACTGGGTCAGTGGTATCCGTCATGCTGAGCCTGTCGAAGCATGCCTGCACTGGCCGCGAACCTCACTCACGATACTACTGCCATGCGGCTCACGAAGGCATGCTTCGACAGGCTCAGCATGACGGGCGGCCGCAGCGCTCGTTGTCACCGACCCACCCTCGCCCTCGGATGGAGGCAAACCGGGCCTGGTGTCCGCATCGCCCCGCTTTCCACCCGATAGCGGGTGGAAAGATGGCTGGTGGCCGGCGGGGAACGGAGGTTCAGGGAAAACGCGAAAGGGGCCGCGGTGTGGCTCCGCGGCCCCAGAGACTGTGTCCGAACGCTCTAGTCGGTGGCCGCGAGAACGGCCAGAGGGTTCACGGGGGGCATCTCGAGATGAACGGCGATGGCGTGGAGCGCGTCGGTCGGGTCGGTGTAGTAGAACTGGCTGCCTTCCGTGTCCGTTACCACCCACCCGTTGCGAACGATGCGAACCTTGGCCTGAACCTCGCTGGAGTCGACGAGT
The DNA here is from genome assembly GCA_039961735.1 of Fimbriimonadia bacterium. Taxonomy (NCBI): domain Bacteria; kingdom Bacillati; phylum Armatimonadota; class Fimbriimonadia; species Fimbriimonadia bacterium. Next base: position 22,305 of record JABRVX010000014.1, on the reverse strand, counting down.
AGTTCCGACAAGCTGTCTAGATCCCATGTGCTGCCCCGCTTCTTGCGGCGCTTCGATACCTGCGAGTAAGGAGCGGGATAGATGAGCCCCTGTTGCCCGTTCAACGAGCGTTTCTGCATTTAACCTCCTGTATTTTGTTATCAACGTGGAACACTGCCAACGACAAAACAGAGACGAGTAAGAGACGTGTCGCGTTGCGGTGCGGTTCCCTGGTGAGCCATAAGTCTTAGCAGGTCCCTCGGTCGTATGCTCCGGGAGAAGTGCGTAACGTCGTCTACCTCGGTGACACCCTACCCTTCCTCCGAATCCCTCCACCCGAGAGCGTGGACCTGATCTACGTGGACCCGCCCTTCAACACAGGCTCGGTTCGTCGGATGCAGAGACTCCGGGCTCAGCGCTCGGAGCAGGGCGAGCGGGCGGGCTTCGGAGGCACTCGCTACCGAACGGAACCGGTCAGCACCATCAGCTTCTCCGACCACCACGATGACTATCTCGGTCTTCTGGAGCCGCGTTTCGTCGAGGCACACCGCCTGCTCAAGCCTACCGACAGCCTGTACGTGCATCTCGACTACCGAGAGGTGCACTACTGCAAAGTGCTGCTCGACGGCATCTTCGGGCGCGAGTGCTTCGTGAACGAGATCATCTGGGCATACGATTACGGCGGACGCTCGAAGCGGTGTTGGCCGACCAAGCACGATACGATGTAAAGGACCCCGCACTCTACCACTTCGATCCGGACGCCGCCGACCGCATCCCGTACATGGCACCCGGCCTGGTGGGTGCTCGGAAGGCTGCGCTGGGCAAGCTACCCACCGACACCTGGTGGCACACCATAGTGCCCACCTCGGGCCCGGAGCGCACGGGCTATCCCACCCAGAAGCCACTCGGCATCCTACGGCGCATCGTCTCGGTGTCCTCGCGCCCCGGCGACGTGGTGCTGGACTTCTTCGCTGGCAGCGGGACGACCGGGGTTGCGGCGGCGGCACTCGGCAGGCGGTTCATCCTTATAGACAACAACCCGGGGGCCATCCGGGTCATGCGCGGGCGACTGGGTGAGGATGTGGAGTGGGTCGGGTGCAGTGCGACGGACGCCCCCGATCTGTGACCTAGGCGTATCATAGAGGTTTCGTCTGCACCCGTATGTCCCCCGCTTAGCAGGGCTTGCTCAGCTTCGAGCGTGGGAGCTGGGGGCACTTTGTGTACTCGGGCACTGGACGTGTGCACGGGGTGTCGAGCTGCGAATTGTGTTGACAAGATTGGGGTTCGGCGCTACTATGTGACGTACTCCAAGCGAGACACTCTGGGAAACACGGGCGAGGTGTGGGATGTGTATCGGAACTGAGAGAACCTGTCGGAGCTCCTTGGGCCCACGCGCAGAACGAGTCACTCCCGTCCGGGCATGGTCTCACGCTCGGGCCGCGTGCTGAGGGTCGGGAATTCGGATTAGCTCGGTACCGGCAACTCCGACATCTTCCTGGACAGGGCGAACCTCACGCACGATCTGCTCGGTGATGAGCGGTGGGCGGGTCCGGTAGGCTTCGCTGGGGAGGTTCCGGTATGGATCGGCGGTGGTACACGAGATCACGGTCTGTTCATCGGGAGCCACAACCTAACGAGGGAAGCCAGCGTGGACCCGATGACGCTGTACGCATGGGAGTCGATCGTGGCGAACTCGCACAGTGACGTGCTGTGGCTGACGAAGACGCAGTCCGGCTATGACCTATGGCTCTCCCGCCCGGTGCCGGAGCCGAGCGCGCTCTGGGCGCTGCTGATTCCGTTGATTCTTTGCGCGCGCCGTGCCAGGAGCGCTGCTCCATAGTATATCGCTGACAAGGGAAAGAAAGGGAGCAGCCTCAGCCCAAGGCCGCTCCCTACCAGAGGAGTGCACACGCACTCATTGACGAAGGAAACCGGTGTGCTCGCCGACGCCCTCGATGCCGGAGTCGTGAGGCAGGCACCGCAGAAGCGCGGTTCCCGCCTCGGTCAAGCGAAAACCGCGCCGGTTCACCGCACCTTCCGGATCCTGATCGAACTGGATCCGGAACAGCGGATCCTCGACGATCAGCATTGCGATGAGCCGCAGTTGCCACCTTTCGAGGCTGGCAGCGGCAGCCTCTGCGTGAACGCGAAGCTCCGGCCCGGGGGCGGCCTCGAGCACAGCCAAGAAGTCTTCCATCGCCCTACCCCACGCCCCTTGATACTGGTGGAGCACGCCTCGCTGATAGCGGTACGCAGGTTCGTATGGGTTGAGTTCTAGCAGACGGTTCATCACGCGCTGCGCAGCGACCAGGTCGCCGCAGTACCAATAGGCTTTGGCCAACGCTTCCAGCGCAGCGGAGTTGTAGGGTTGAAGTAGGAGCCAGGACGAGGACTCACGGATCACGTCCTCGTACTCGCCTCGCTCGAGGAGAATATCCACGAGAAGATTGCGGCCGCCCGGGTCGTGCGGGTCCAGCGCGATCGCCTTGCGCGCGGCCTCGACGGCTTCCGTCCAGCGCCCACATAGCCGCAGGATTTCGGCGGCCTGGCGGTAGTGCGCAACAGCAGCCCGCTCGCCTTCCTGATCCTGGAGACCTAAGGCGTTGGCTACTGCCGCAAGCGGCACCGCGGTGCAGTATTCCTCTCCCGTCAACGAGACCTCGGCCCGAGGCCCGTTGTCATGCAGTCCAGCCATTGGCAAATCACCTAAGACCGTCGGCTCTTTGCGTAGCGGACGGGCGACCCTACCCGCCAATCGTCGCCACTCTCAGCCACCCCGCGTCGCGGGATGAACGTTGCCGCAAAATCGCTCGTATCACCCGTCGGGCGTCAGTGGGCTAGGCAGCCGTATGACCTGGACGCAGTGGGATGGGCACGAGGTACCGACACAGGAGCAAACACCCCACGACCGGCACCTCGGCCGATCGGGGGTCGAAAACCGATGCGGGCTCCCTTCTCACGAATGCTCTCTTCCCTTCCTCTACAGCGCCAAAGACGGCAACTCAAACACACGGACGCGGGACACGCGCCGAGTCCGACAGATTCTTTTGCTCTCGGCATCAATTATCAAACGGGTCCTGTGGCATGTCAACTAGTCAAAGGCACAGGATGTACCGAAAGAGTTCCCGTTCAGGCACAATCCGTGATATTCGCTGGGCTGTCCTCAGCCTCAACCCAAGGCTTCGATGAGACCGTGTCTCGTAAGGCCGTCTTCGCCTGCGATCGCCACTCGAGTCTCGATCCGCATGTCGGCGAAGCGCCCCACGATGAGACGTGCAATCGCTTCGGCTTGGGGGCGGCTCGCATTCGGAAGGCAGACGACGAACTCCCTTTCCCCTACGGGGGCAGCAAAGCCCCTTCGGCCGAGCGCTTCTGCAATCGCTCTCCCCAGTGCCTCGCGCCGCTCTGCGTCCACGACGGCACCGAGAGCGAACCGGATGAGCGCGGGGCGATGGCTCTGCGCTAGGTCCTCGGAAAGCCGGTCCATGAGTTCGCCATACGCTAGCATGCCTGTGCTCGGATCGAGGCGTACCAACGCAAGAGGTCTCGACCGAATCTCCGACAGTTCCACGGCGCGCGCCAGAGGTGTGGCCAGGAGCAAAACAGGCGCACGCTCCGTCGCCGGAAACCGGTCGGGAAGCGAGTGCGCCGCGAATACCGCACCCACGGCCTTCCCTCCCGACTCGAGGGGTATCGCGAGAACAGATCGCACCCTGGCACGAATCGCCTGCTCGCCCCGAAGCGTTCCGTCGGCCGTTGCGTCGCCAGAGAAAAGGATATGGTCGGAAGCGATCCAGCCTATGACGCCGCCCGCACCGAAGTCCATCAGCGAAGGCAGATCCAAGGACCGCCCGCGCTCCGCGAGCATCTCCAGCTTGCTGCCACGAAGCATCCACACCGACCAGTGCTCGGCGTCCAAGAAGCGACGCATTAGCTCGATGGCACGCGCGGCCACGCCGCTTGGAGGGTCGGAGCAGGCGATGAGGTCCGTCGCCTGCACGCGCGCCTCGGCGAAGGCGAGCTTGTTCTTGTCTCTCTCTCGACTCAGGACGATGCGAACCGCCTCGGGAAGGCATTGCGACAACTGCGCGATTGCGGTAGGGTCCAAGGGCTTGCGATGCGGCCGGAGCGTCAGCAAGCCGAGCAGCCGGTCGCCATCTCGAATGACGATCTCCTCTGTGCCGGCCGTCGGACCGGAGAAGAGCGACGATGCGAATGCCGCGCCCTTCTCTCGAACGGTTCGAGCGAGGTCCTCGGCCGAGTCCACGCTGATCCGGTCAGTGCGCAACGCATGAGGACCGCTGCAGGACCGCACCGCTAGGCGGGCCCCATCACCCTCCACGAGCCACAGCGTGCCAGCGCCCGCACCTGCTATCGCTATGGCCTCATCGAGGACTCTCTCGCCGGGTGAATCCCGATCCGTTGCAGCAATCATCAGCCGATAAGAGCATGCCATCTGGTCGTGGACAGCGCGAAGCTGCTTGTGCAGGCCGACCACTTCTCGGTAGGCTCGTCGGGCCTCGCGCTCCGACTCTCGCGTTGCTTCCAGTTCGGCAAGCAGACCGGGGTCGGGTTGCCGCTCGATCGGTTCTTCCGGCACCCTCACCTCGTGGTTGCGGAACAACAAGGGCACCGATACGAGACCAGCAACGGCCGCAGCGAGAGCCGGTGCGTGCGTTGCGCTCAATACGCCCGCCTGGATTCCCGATGCGACGAGGCACCCACCACACGCCAAAGCCATGACGGAGGCCGCGCGGCACGAAACATGGTTCGCGACGGACATCGGGACAAGGACAACCCACAGCAGCTCTGGCCGGCTCGGTGCCAGCCACAAGAGGAAGGCGACCGAGACTGCTTCCAGCCACGCACCGACCAGGAAGCCCAGATCACCCGCCCGGCGTGCGAACACGAGCGACGCGCCGAAGGCCGCTGCCATCAGAGCCGAGACGCGCGCTGCCGATAGCCAATCCAGGCCATTTGCCACGGCCCATGCGACGGCGGCGCTATACAGAACGATGCGTAGGGAAGCGCGGATTTCCACCCGGTGATATTGTCGGCACCTCGAAGTCCCCGGCGTGGGGCGGGGGATGTAGACAAATTTGCCTGCATTGTTGACAGCGCGAAGCTTCCATGGTATAGTAATGCAAACCTGAGAAAAGGCTAGTCCGTTTGGGCGAAGGAAAGCGCAACAAGATATGCTTCGCCCATCGCAGCGAGGAAGAGTTCGCGCGACTGCTGGACTATTACCGCGTGCGATGGGATTACGAACCGCACGTGTTCGTCCTCGAGTGGGACGAACACGGCGAAGTGAAAGAGTCCTTCACCCCTGACTTCTACCTCCCCGATTTCGGCTACTACATCGAACTGACCACTCGCCGCAAGAACCTCGCGACCCGCAAGCTCCGCCGCATCGCCCTCACCGAGCAGATGTATCCCGACGTGAGCATCAAGCTGTTCAACCCCGGTGACTTTGTGAAGCTGATGCTGAAGTACGGAGAGGGCGAAGCGGACGAGGCTGTCGCCCCGGTCCGCCGACGCCGAGCTGGCTAATCGCCATGGGCCGACTGCGGTTCACGCTAGAGGCCGAAGACCCGGTCGGCGCCCGAGCAGGTGTTCTTCACACTCCCCACGGCGACGTGCCGACCCCTGCCTTCATGCCGGTAGGCACTCTCGGCGTCGTGAAGACGCTCGCGCAGGAAGACCTCGAAACGCTCGGGTATCGCCTAGTGCTGGCGAACACCTATCACCTATGGCTGCGGCCGGGAGTGGGGCTCATCGAGCGTGCGGGCGGACTCGGGTCCTTCATGGGCTGGCGGCATGCCTTGCTCACTGATAGCGGCGGCTATCAGGTGATGAGCCTGTGCGAGTTCCGCAAGGTGAGCGAAGAGGGCGTGCTGTTTCGTTCGCATCTGGATGGCGATCAGCACATGCTGACCCCGGAGTCCGTGACCGAGGTGCAACGGCGACTGGGCGTTGACATCGGAATGGCGCTAGACGAGTGCCCGCCCTACCCGTGCACGCGAGACGAGGCCGCACTGGCGACGGAACGAACAGCTCGATGGGCCGAACGCTGTCTAAGAGCACGCGCCGAGGACCAAACCCTGTTCGGCATCGTGCAGGGCGGAGTGCATGAGGACCTGAGGAGAGCGAGTGCGGAGCGGACCGCCGAGATGGACTTCGACGGGTTGGCCATCGGGGGAGTATCCGTCGGCGAGCCGACAGAGTTGCAGCGACCCGTGGTGCAGATGACCGCGCCTCTGCTGCCGAAAACCAAGCCGAGGTACCTAATGGGAGTTGGCCAACCCGCCGACATCCTCCATGCCATCGGGTGCGGCGTGGATATGTTCGACTGCGTGTTGCCTACGCGAGGCGGGCGGCACAACGTGGTCTACACCCCAGCCGGGCGGGCGGATATCACGAACAAGTCCTTCGAGGAGCGGTTCGGCCCCCTGGACGAGCAGTGCACGTGCGCGGTCTGCGCGCGCTACTCGGCGGCCTACCTCCGACATTTGTGCAGAATGAAGGAGCCGACGGGGGCACGGCTGCTGACCTACCACAACCTTCACTACTACTTCGAACTGGTCGCGGGCGCCAGGCGGGCCATCCTGGACGGTTACTACGCCGCCTATGTGGACGAGACGCTGCACCGTTTGGGCGAAACAGGCTAAGATTCCTTCGCTAGCAGGCACGGGGGATGGAATGACCACTTCACAAACACAGGGCGCAAACCTGATCACGCTGCGAGATGTTCGGAGCAACCCCAAGGTGCGGACCTATATCGAGGGTGCGAACACGTTGCTCGCAGCCATCGGATACACCGAGCACGGGCATCGTCACGCCGGGATCGTGTCCTCCATCGCCCGATACATCATGGACACGATGGGCGCCGATCCGCGAAGGACCGAACTGGCGTCCATCGCCGCTTACCTTCACGATATCGGGAACGTGATGAGCAGGACGATGCACCCCGTGAGCGGCGCCGGGATGGCTTTCCACATTCTGGACGAGATGGGCATGGACGCCTCCGAGGTGGCTCTGATCATCGGCGCAATCGCGAATCACGAGGAGCGCGATGGGCTACCGTTCAACGAGATCACGGCGTCGTTGATCATCGCGGATAAATCGGACGTCCACTACTCGCGCGTGCAGAATCCCATCCCCGAGACGTACGACATCCACGACCGGGTGAACCATGCCGTCCAGCGCTCGCGCGTGAACGTGGAGGTGGACAAGAAACTGATATCCCTCGAGCTGGAGATCGACACCGACTCGGCGAGTGTGATGGAGTATTTCGAGATATTCTTGGACCGCATGGTGATGTGCCGGCAGTCGGCAGACACCCTGGGCTACGTGTTTCGCCTGACCGCGAACGGGGTCACCCTAGGATGATCTGGCTCGCCGCGGCCGTGGTGGCAGCGCAGGGCATGACGCTGCCTCCGCTGGTCGGTCCCATTCGGGTGCCCGGCGAGACGTTCGAGGTGTCGGTGTCACGCAGTGCCGGGTTCTCGACGCCACCCATTCTGGCGCCTCTCCGTGGGGCGGAGGTGCTCGGGCCACCGCGTGTCGCAGGCACGACAGCGACCTGGCGCGTGAGAACCACCGGGGGGCCGTGCGAACTTCGGTGCTACGCGCTTGCACCCCAGGACGCGGTCTTCATTCGAGTGCCGGTGTTGCTGGCCTCTCAGCCAGACGCACCGCGGCAGGCTGCCACGCGCCCCATGCGAACCGCTAAGCCGCGCCCTGGGGCCAGGCCGCATTTCGAGCCGCACTTCCGATTAGGCTCCGGGCTGGACGCACGGTTCGTCGAGACCACCGTCGGACCGGGAGTCCAGTGGGTCCGCGAAGGACGGGTGGTCGGTTCGTTCGCCCCACTGCTGTTGCTGGAGGGGAATAGCGGCGGGGCGCCGGATCGGGTCATCCGATTCTTGCCCGACTACCGTTACGTTGACCCATCACCTCGCGGGCCCTATATCCGCTACCTAGGTGAAATGTTGGACATGTGGAAGCTGGAGGTCGTCTTCCGCCCTGCGGTGGCGGAGCAGTCCGTCCACGACAGCGTTGGCCAGGTCGGTCGGGGCGTTCGCGCGGCAGACTCTGGAGGGCTCGTCGCAGAGATGCTGCTCTTCCCGAGGTTCGACGGCCACCTTTCACGGGCGGCTGTCTCGCAGTGGAGCGAGGTGCGTAGCGACATGCGCGCCGGCGAGCCACTCCGCTTGAGCTTGACAGTCGAGCCACCGCGGTAATCCCGGCGTCCCGCTGGACCTCATTGTCGAGTCGGCGAACTTACGTGTGTCCCGGCAGGGCTGGATGGTTAGGGGTGGATGTTGTTCTTGGCGATGATGTTGTTGGGGTCGAGTTCGAGGACGCGCTGGAAGGCCTCCTGTGCCATCTCCGGTTGATCGGTGTCGCGGTAGGTAACCGCTAGGTGTAACTGCGCTGCAACGTACTTGGGGTTGATCTCCAGCGCCTTCTTGTACTGCTCGATACTCTCATCGGTGCGTCCCAGCGCGTGCAGTGCAAGGCCATAGTGGCAACGGAGGTCGGCATAGGTCGGTGCTAGGTGGATGGCCTTCTCGTACTCCTCTGCTGCCTGAAGGAAAAGCCCTCGTTTGTAGAGCGCGTCTGCCACTCGGGCGTGAACTGCAACGGGGCTTTCTTCCTCTATCACCGCCTCGAACGTAGTGAGAGCCCGCTCATGCTGACCCTTCTCATGCAGTTCGAAGGCCCTGGCGAATTTCTCATTGCGGAACGGGGGGTTAAGGCTCAGTGCCTGTTGTAGCCTCTTGAGCCCCATCTCGCGATTGCCTTGTTCATAGGAAAGCAACCCCTGTTCGTACACCGCGCGCGCAAACCTCGGGTTGATAGTGAGCGCCTCGTGCAGATGCTCTTCGGCCGCTTCATAGTCCTTCAGTTTACGGCATGCGAGGGCGGCATGGTAGCGCAGGTCGGCGTAGTTGGGATGAATCGCCAGTGCCTTGTCATAGTAGTCGGCCGCGTGACGGTATTCGTGACGCTTCATCGCCTCTTGTCCGAGACACGAATACGCCTCGGCGGTGTAGAACTTTGCCAGACGTACGACGACAGGGTCCTTACCACACGCGAGCACCTGTGTGAAGGCTTCGATGGCCCCTGGGTAGTCACCCTGATCATACAGCCGAATGGCACGGTCGTAGTTGTCGTCGCGCCCGAAACCCATCATTCTCCCGACTACCGACACGTTGCTCCTCCTTCGGCCCCTTACGAGTTGGCCGGTCCGGTACGCCCCACACCGAAGTAACGGAAGCCGGTTTTGGCCGCGCGGTTGGGGTCGTAGATGTTCCTTCCGTCGAACAGATACGGCTGGCGGGTCACCGAGCGCAGACGCTCCAGGTTGAGTTGCTTGAACTCGTTCCACTCGGTGACGATGAGCACGGCATCCGCTCCTTCTGCTGCCTCATAAGGATTATGGCAATAGGTAAGGTCGGGGAACAGGTTGCGGAAACCGTCCATAGCTACAGGATCGTATGCCCGCACCGTTGCCCCCTCGTCTAGCAGCATCCTAACTAGCTCGATAGACTTGGCATCGCGCAGGTCGTCCGTGTTGGGCTTGAAGGCCAGCCCGAGGACCGCTACCGTCTTGCCCCGCAGACCGCCCAGGTGCTTTCGCACCTTGTCCATGAAGCGTTTCGGCTGCTCCTTGTTGATCTCGTAGGTCTCTTCCAAGAGCCCGAAGCGGTAGCCGAGCCGGTTGGACACGGTGATCAGGCCGAGCACGTCTTTCGGGAAGCAGCTACCGCCCCACCCGAGGCCTGCCTGCAAGAACTGCGGGCCGATGCGGCTGTCCGCACCCATCCCCTTGCTCACCATCGCCACGTCGGCGCCACACGCCTCGCAGAGGTTGGCAATCGCGTTGATGAAGCTGATCTTCATCGCGAGAAAGCTGTTCGAGGCGTACTTGATCATCTCCGCGCTATGCAGGTCGGTGATCAGCATTGGGCGTTCGAGCGGCGCATACAGCTCCACCAGTTTGTTGGAGGCATCGCGCTTGGATGAGCCGATCACGATGCGGTCTGGGTAGAGCGTATCGTGGACCGCCGAGCCCTCGCGAAGGAACTCCGGGTTCGAAACGACATCGAACGAGCCCTCGGGGGCACCTTCCTCCAGCAATATCTCGCGCACCCAGTCGCCGGTGCCCACCGGCACGGTGCTCTTGTTTACGATCACTTTGTAGCCGTTCATGTTGTGTGCGATGGACCGGGCGACCGCTTCGACCTGGCTCAGGTCTGGCTGGCCGTCCTCGCCAGATGGCGTCCCGACCGCGATGAACACCACCTCGGCCCATCGGCATGCGTCGGCAAGGTCGGTGGTGAACGATAGGCGGCCCTCCGCCAGGCCTCGGGCGATTAGCTCCTCGACTCCGGGCTCGTAGATCGGCGATTTGCCATCCTTTAGCATGGCGATCTTGTTCGGGTCTTTGTCCACGCATACGACGTCGTTCCCGAGGTCCGCGAACACAACTCCGGTAACCAACCCAACGTATCCCGTACCGACAACACAAATGTTCATAACCCACTCTAGTTTTCGGCGTTTCTGAGGCCGATGATTAGCCGAACCTGGTGCCCGGCACGGAGGATCCCGCTCTGTCTTGTTCGGCAAGCGTGTGGTGGGAACCTATGAAAGTCCCGGGCGGCTAGGGCGTCTCCCCTCGGATCATCCGTCCGATATCCAGCGTCGTCACGAGAACGAAGAGCACGAGCAGTATCAGCAGGCCGGCGTACTGGAGACTAAGTTGCATCTTTGGCGACAGCTTCTTGCCCCGGCGGAGCCACTCGATGGTGTACAGCATCAGGTGTCCGCCATCCAGCACCGGGATTGGGAAAAGGTTGATGATACCTATGGTCAAGCTAAGCTGCCCGGCCAGCTCGAGCAGGTCCGCGAACCCACGCTTGGCGGCCTTCCCCGACAAACCCGCAATGGCTAACGGCCCACCCACGTCCTGCATCACTCGACTGCTGAACAGCGTCCCGAACAGGAGCTGGACGTTCATGTAGGAGTGCTGAACGGCGATCTTGACCGAATCGACCAGCCCGACCCTGGTGCGCGTGAGCTGTGGGGTGCAGAAGATGCGGCCGACCGAGCGCTTCGTCGGTCTTAGGGGATCGGTCAGCTCGGGGACGAGGTCGCTCTCCGGGAAAACCACCAGCGAGAATGTCTTCCCTGCCCGCTCCAAGATCAGATACACCGGAAGGCCGGCGTTGTTGTGGATGACTCCAGACACCTCGGGCCACTCCGTGACGGGCACGACCCCGGCGCGGAGGATTCGGTCCCCCTCGCGGATTCCGGCCAGATCGGCGACCTTGCCCTCGACGACCTCGCCGATGCGCGGCGGCTTCACGAACTCGCCGAGGCCGAACACGGTTCCGACGACCATGAAGAGCACCAGCGCGAGCACGATGCTCATGAACGGCCCTGCTGCGATGGTGATCATGCGCTTGGAGAGCGGCTGGTCCACGAAGGCGCGCTCTTCGGGTGCGTACTCTTTCGGCTCCATGCCGTGGATAGCGACGAAGCCACCGAGCGGGAATGGGCCGATGCTGAACTCCGTCTCGTTCCAGCGCCCGATTCGGATGATGGGGGGACCGAATCCTACCTGGAAGCGGTCGGCTCTCATCCGTGCCCATTTTGCGGCAAGCAGGTGACCGAGCTCGTGCACGACCACGATGAGGAAGATGATGAAGACAAAGCTGAGAATGGGTGTCATGGGATGCTACGGAGCTCCCCTTGTCGAAGCGCACGATGCTTTCCGCGCGGTCTCGCGAGCCCATGCGTCGGCTTCGAGGACCGCATCGAGACGCGCTTCCACGGGACAGTGTTCATCCATGACTCTCCTTACGACTTCGGCGATCTCCGTGAAACCGATCCTCCCTTCCAGGAACATCGGTACGGCAGCCTCATTAGCTCCGTTCATCACGGCGGGCATGGTGCCCCCGAGGCGGGCCGCCTCGTAGGCCAGGTCAAGACACGGGAAGGCAGAGCGGTCCACAGGTTCGAAGGTGAGCGGAGTGCACTGTAGCGGGTCGAAAACCGGCAGGCCGGTGTTCACCCGCTCTAGGTCCAGCAAGGCCACTTGGATGGGCAGTCGCATGTCGGGCAGGCCCATTTGGGCCAGAACCGAGCCGTCCCGAGTTCGAATCATCGAGTGGATGATGCTCTGAGGGTGAACGACTACGGTGATGCGATCGGCGGGGAGACCGAAGAGCCAGCGGGCTTCGATTACCTCGAGTCCCTTGTTCATCAGCGTGGCGGAGTCCACGGTGATTTTGGGCCCCATGCGCCATGTCGGATGGGCGAGCGCCTGTTCTGCCGTTACGGTCTGCAGTCTCTCGCGGGACCACCCTCGGAATGGCCCGCCCGATGCGGTCAGGATGATCTCGGCCACGTCCTCTTTCGCGACGGCTTGCATGCACTGAAACACGGCGCTGTGCTCGCTGTCAATAGGGACGATACGGCCCGACTGCGCCGCGGTTCTGGTGACCTCCTCGCCTCCTGAAACGAGCACCTCCTTGCTGGCCAGCGCGACCGTCTTGCCGCGCCTAAGCGCAATCATCGTGGGCTCGAGTCCAATCATGCCGGAGACGCTCACGACCAGCACGTCGTAGTCGGCTTCTTGTGCTAGGCGTGCGTGCGCGTCCGGACCGACAAGAACTTTGCCGCCCAAGCCTTCCTGCACGACAGCACCCTCGACAAGGCCCAGCCAGTCGGGCTTCCATTCGGCAGCCTGGCATGCCAGGGCCTCGGCGTTGGAGTGTGCGGCGAGCCCTACCACGCGCACTCGGTCGCCGAGACGGGCGCAGACATCGAGCACTTGGGTGCCAATCGAGCCGGTGGAGCCGAGGATCAGGACCCGTCTAGGCACCCACGACGCTCCCGAACTTGCGGACCCTCTCCTCGTAGTCCTTCACCGCCCTGAAAAGGCACTTCTCATCGAATGCCGGCCACGGTTCCGGGCAAACGTGGTACTCGGCGTAAGCGGACTGCCACAGCAGGAAGTTGCTGATCCGTTGCTCCCCGGCAGTGCGGATCACCAGATCGGGGTCCGGCAGCTCGGGGTGATACAGATGTGCCGAGATCAGGTCCTCCGTGATGTCGGAAGGGGCTATGCGCCGCTCGGCCGCATCCTGTGCGATGGCTCGGACCGCGTCTACGACCTCTGCCCTACCTCCGTAGTTGATGGCGAGATTGAAGACGATACGGTTGTTGTCGCGGGTCAGATCGACTCCAGCGAGAAGCGCATCGCGTAGCGACGCGGGTACTTCGTGCAGGCGTCCGCTCACCAACACCCGTACGTTGCTCTGGTGGAGGGTCCTCAGCTCGTCACGCGCCGCCCGCTCGATAAGATGGAACAGTCCGTTGACCTCGTCTGCGGGACGTTTCCAGTTTTCGGTGGAGAAGGCATACACGGTCATAACTGGAATGCCGAGGTCCGCTGCGTCGAGTAGCACCCGACGGAGGTTCTTGTAGCCTTCTCGATGGCCGATGAGACGCGGTAGCCCCCGCTGTTGCGCCCACCTTCCGTTGCCGTCCATGACAATAGCGATGTGGCGCGGAAGACGCTCCAGGTCCACACCGGCCGCCAGAGCCCGTGTGCGGATCAGCGTATCGGTCGGTGGGAGCAGGCCCAGCGAGGAGGCTGCGCCCATTAGACCTCCATCAACTCCTGTTCCTTCTTCTTGGCGATGGCGTGGATTTCGGCGATGTACTTATCGGTCAGCTTCTGTAGAGTCGCCTCGTCGTCTTTCATGTCGTCTTCGGTGATCTCGTGCGCTTTCTCCGCCTGTTTCAGGTGGTTATGCGCATCGCGGCGAATGTTGCGGATTGCGACGCAACCCTCCTCGGCCCGTGCATGAAGCTGCTTGACCATCTCCTTGCGTCGTTCTTCGGTCATCATGGGGATGTTGAGGCGGATGCCTGCGGCGTCGGTGATTGGGTTGATACCGAGATCGCTCTTCATGATCGCCCGCTCAATCTGCGGCGTCATCTGCTTGTCGTAGGGCTGAACGAGCAGTTGTCTAGGCTCCGGAACGCTGATGTTGGCCATCTGATTCAGGGGTGTCGGCGTCCCGTAATAGTCCACGGTGATGCGATCCAACATCGCGGGGTTGGCGCGACCCGTGCGCAAACGCTGAAAGTCGTGGGCCGCAGCTTCGACCGAGTGCTTCATTTTTTCCTCGGCCTTTTCGATGATATCGTCAACCATTCGATTGCCCTCCTACAGTAGTGCCGATGGGCTCTCCCAGAAGAGCCCTGCGGATCGCGCTCGGCTCGTTGAGTGCGAACACGACGATCGGCAGCGAGTGCTCCCGACACATCGTGAACGCGGTCTGATCCATTACGGCGAGTTGCTGTTCGATTGCTTGATCATACGTCAAGCTATCGTACTTCTTCGCCTCCGGATGCGCCATCGGATCCTTGTCGTATACGCCATCCACTTTGGTGGCCTTGAGCAGCGCATCGGCCCCGAGTTCGAGTGCCCGGAGCACCGAAGCGGTGTCCGTGCTGAAGTAGGGATTACCCGTGCCTGCTGCTAGGATCACGATTCGCCCCTTCTCCAGGTGCCGGATTGCGCGTCTTCGGATGAACATCTCCGCCACCGACTGCACCGTGATCGCGCTTTGGAGCCGTGTATCCAACCCAATGCGCTCGAGCGCCTGCTGTAAAGCCAGGGCGTTGATCAGCGTGGCGAGCATGCCCATGTAGTCAGCAACTGCGCGCTCCGCACCATCTCTGGATGCTTGGCTGCCTCGGATGATGTTCCCACCCCCAACGACCAGCGCGAGCTGTACGCCGAGCGCATAGCCGTCCGCGACCTGTCGGGCGATCCCATCCACCGCGGCGGTCTCGATGCCGAACCCCCTGCCGCCCGACAAGACCTCGCCGCTGAGCTTCAGAAGAACGCGGTTATACCGTGGGTGCGAGGGGGCTCCGGGCGTCACCAGGGATCACGCTCCTACCGCGATGCGCGTGAAGAAGGTGACCCTAGGCTCCTCACCGTCTCCCTTCGCTGCCTCGAGAATCTGCTTGATGGTCTCGGGCTGGCCGAGGTAGTGCTGCTCCAGCAGACAAGCTTTCTGGAAGAAGTTCTTGTTCACACGACCCTCCGCAATCTTCTCGGCCTGGGACTCCGGCTTGCCCTCGTTGATAGCGCGGTGAGTCTCGATTTCGATCTCCTGCCGCACTCGCTCTGGATCCACCTCTTCCTTGGTGATGAACTCCGGGGCGGCCCAAGCGATGTGCGTGGCGATCTTATGCGCGGCCTCGACCACCGCATCCGAGTTGTTGCCTTCGACCTCGACCATCACGCCCTTCGTGCGATCGTGGTGGATATAGGTATCCAGAACGCCGGTGGTCTCTCTGACAACGACTTTGCCGAGCCCAATCTTCTCTCCGATCTTCCCGCGAATGGTGTCCACCGACGACGCGACGCTCGTACCGCCGATGGTGAGTGCGTTGAGAGCATCCGTATCCGCACCGGCCTTGCCATCCGCCAGTGCCGCCTGCGCAATGGCAGAGGCAAGAGCGATGAACTCCTCGTTGCGGGCAACGAAGTCCGTCTCGCAGTTGAGCTCGACGAGCACAGCCTTCCTGTGGTCGGGGGTGGACGCACCCGCTACGACGCCGGCGGCGGCGTGGCGCTCGGCTCGCTTATCCTGTACAGCGGCGCCGCGCTCTCGTAGATACTGCTTGGCAGCCTCGAAGTCGCCGCCCTTCTCGACAAGCGCCCTCTTGCAGTCCATCATCGGCGCGCCTGTCTGCTCTCGCAGTTCTTTCACCTGTGTGGCGGTAATCTCCATTCCTAGACCTCCTTGCTCGTTCTTCGTTCGCGCTTGGCGCCGCTCTTGAACTCCTCTACGTCCTCTTCCTCACCCTCGGTCTGCTTGAGCATCTCTCGCTCTAGCTCCTGGGCAGTTAGCCGCTTGATGCGCTCCAACTCTTCGGACGTAACCTCTTCCTCTGGCTCGGGCTCCAGTTCCACTACGCCTACCCTCAGGTCTTCGTCGGACAGGATATCAGCCTCGTCCAAGAGGCCGACTTCGGCGGCTAGCCGATCAATCTCGATCTCGTCGAGACCTACAGGGATCTCCTTGCCGAGTAGGTCCTCTTCGGAGACACCCTCGACCGCTTCCGCCTCAGCGGCCGTGACCTCTTCTTCCAGAAGCCGCTCTTCCTCGGAGATGGGCAGCACCTCGATGATTGCGTCGGCGATCTTGCCCGCCACCAACTTGATGGCTCGAATCGCGTCGTCGTTGCCGGGAATGATATAGGTAGCGTCGTCCGGGTCGCAGTTGGTGTCCACGATGGCCACAATGGGGATACCCAGCTTCTTTGCCTCAGCGACGGCGATGGCTTCCTTCTTCAGGTCCACGACAAACATAAGCTTGGGCAGCCCTGGCATGTCCTTTACGCCGTCGAGATAGCGGTTGAGCCGGGCCAACTCCTCGCGGCGCTGCATGGCTTCTTTCTTGGTGAAGCGGCTAAAGGTGCCATCCGCTTCCATCTTCTCCAGTTCTCGAAGCCGCGCGATGCGGGTGAGCATCGTCTTCCAGTTGGTGAGCATTCCGCCGAGCCATCGCTCAGTAACATAGTACTGCTTGCTGCGCTGTGCCGCCTCGCGCACCGCTGCCTGCGCTTGCTTCTTCGTGCCGACGAAAAGGACGTGCCCGCCCTGGGAGACCACATCCTGCACGAACTTTTGAGCCTCGTCGAACAGGTTGATGGTCTGGTGAAGGTCTATGATGTAGATGCCACTGCGAGCGCCGTAAATGTACGGCTTCATCTTGGGGTTCCAGCGTCGGGTCACATGACCGAAATGGACGCCGGATTCGAGGAGCTCCTTCATTGAGAGAGCTGCCATTCTGTTTCCTCCTTCGGGTTATCCCTCCCGTCGGTACGGTCTCCTGCAAGCCCGGAAATCCGGGACCCGTGCGGGCGCGGGCCGACGGTGTGTGATTCGAGGGGCGAGTTTACCCGCTGGAGGCGGCTTGCGCCACGGGCTGGGGCTGCTCTTCGCTCCCAAAGTCCAGAACCGCGAACGGTTCGAGAAGCATCTCTTTCGTGTACAGGAAGTCTTTGCGATCATAGTCCGCGAGCTCGAAGTCGTCTCGCAGAACAATGGCGCCTGTGGGGCAGGCGTCCTGGCAATAACCGCAGAAAATGCACCGGAGCATATTGATCTCGTACCGGACGGCGTAACGCTCTCCGGGGCTATAGCGGGCTTCCGGGGTGTTCTCGGCGGCCTCCACGTAGATGCACTTCGCCGGGCAGGCACCCGCGCAGAGGGAGCAGCCGATGCAGCGCTCCAGCCCGTTGTCGTAACGCGTCAGCACATGCCGCCAGCGGGTCCGGGGGTAGGTCTCCCGTCGCTGCTCGGGATACATCACCGTGACCTTCTCACGTTTCAGTCGCTTACCGGTGATGCCGAAGCCCGTGGCCAAGGGCCGGAAGATGTCCCGTACGAGGTCGCGTATCATGACTTCGACAGCTCCTCGCCTGCCTGAACGGATTCTTTCACTCGAGGCTTTAGCTCTATCAACCCACCTAGGCGCTCGGCCCTGATCTTAGCTTGCAATTTGAGAAGGCCGTACAGAAGGGCGTCCGGGCTGGGCGGGCAACCGGGAACGTACACGTCCACGGGAACCACCTGGTCCACACCTTGCACTATGGCGTAGTTGTTGTAAACCCCGCCCGAAGAGGCACAGGCCCCCATGGAGACGACCCATTTCGGCTCGGGCATCTGATCGTAAATCTGCCTAAGGATGGGCGCCATCTTCTTGCTCACACGCCCCGCGACGATCATCACGTCGGCCTGTCGGGGAGTCGCGCGAAAAGCCTCCATGCCGAAGCGCGAGATGTCGAACCGCGCGGCTGCGGTGGACATCATCTCGATGGCACAGCAGGCGAGGCCGAAGGTAAGCGGCCACAGGCTATTGATGCGAGCCTCTCGGATCAGGTCGTCCAACACGCCAATCAACACCCCGCCCCCGTGATTGACATCCCCGATGGGTGGCGTTGCTGAGTCGTGAAGGATGATTTCCTCTACTCTTCTCGGCATGGGCACTCCGTAGTGGGTGAGTTGGACCTGTCGGATGAGTCCGACAGGTCTGACCCCTCAATGCTACGCCACTGGCTGTCGAGATGTCGGCGCGATGACCGGGACCCCGTAGGCCCGGCGCTATCAGCCCAGGGCAGAGCGCTAGACAAGGCCTTCGCGGACTGCCTTCATCGCCGCCTCCGTCCGCGTATTTACGTGCAATTTACGGAGGATGCTCGACACGTGATTCTTCACGGTCTTCTCGGCGAGGGATAGTGCGTCAGCGATCTCTTTGTTCTTCTTCCCTTCCGCGAGGAACTGTAACATCTCGCGCTCACGCTTGCTCAACTCGTAGAAGTGTTCTTCCTCGGTGGGACGCCCTGCCCCGA
The DNA here is from genome assembly GCA_039961735.1 of Fimbriimonadia bacterium. Classification (NCBI taxonomy): domain Bacteria; kingdom Bacillati; phylum Armatimonadota; class Fimbriimonadia; species Fimbriimonadia bacterium. The sequence goes on along the minus strand of JABRVX010000014.1, from coordinate 3,870 downwards.
CCAGCCTTCGGAAATCTTCGATCACCAGCTTCGCGATACGCGGCGTCATGCGCGATTCGCCCCGCATTGCCTCGCGAATGGCCTCGATCACGTCTTTCGGAGTGCTGTCCTTCAGAATGTATCCAATGGCTCCGGAGCGGATGGCCTCGAACACGTCTTCCGAGTCCTCGCTCACGGTGAGGATGACCACCTGGAGCTCCGGCATGATGCGTGTGAGTCGGTTCGTGAGCTGAAGACCATTCAGGTACGGCATGTTGATGTCGGTCAGGAGCACATCCGGCTCGGTCTCTTGAGCCAAATCGAATGCCTCCCGCCCATCTGCGGCCATGCCGACCAACTCGATTTCCGGCGCGAGCTTCAGAACTTTCTGAAGCGCCGACCGGTAGTTCGGCTCGTCGTCTGCGACGAGCACTCGGATTGTGTCCATTCTGTGCGTCCTCCGCGTTCACTAAGGCCGTGATGCGGCTCTGGTATCCTGTCCCGCGATGTCTCTGCTCGAGGTGACCTGCCTCCGCGTAACTATACCAACTTCCCGGGGCTTGGTGGAGGCGGTTCGCGGCGTTTCGTTCACCCTGGAGCAAGGAAAGACGTTAGGCCTGGTGGGCGAGTCGGGCTGCGGCAAGACAATGACCGGCCTCGCGATTATCGGCTTGCCGCCTGCGGGAGCGTGCGTGCAAGGCAGCATCCGCCTCAAAGGGCGCGAGTTGGTGGGCATCGGGGAGCGAGAGTACCGCAGGCTTCGCGGAAGTGATATCGGCATGGTGTTCCAAGATCCTTCGCCCTCTCTCAACCCCCTAATGCGCGTGGGAGACCAGGTAGCCGAGTCGATTCGGCTGCATCGAAGCGTGTCGGCAAGAGAAGCGAGACGGCTCGCGGAACAGGAACTTGCGCACGTTCGGCTCCCGGCTCCCAGTGACACATATCGGCGCTATCCCCACCAGCTCAGCGGCGGGCAGCAGCAGCGCGTGCTGATCGCCATGGCGCTGGCCTGCCGACCGAAGCTGCTGATCGCTGACGAGCCCACGACCGCTCTCGACGTGACATTGCAAGCACAGATTCTGGCGCTCCTGCGTGACCTGCAAGGAGAGCTGGGGCTTGCTTGCGTGTTCATCTCGCACGACCTCGGAGTGGTCGGCGCACTTTGCGACTCGGTGGCCGTGATGTATGCTGGGCGCATCGTCGAAGCAGGCACCCCGCAGAGGGTGATTGGTGCACCGAGGCACCCGTACACCGTGGGCCTGCTGAACTCTCTCCCGCGGCAGCACGTGAGGCCCGAACCGATTCCGGGCCAGCCACCGGGGCCGTTCGAACAACTCGCCGGCTGCCCGTTCGAGCCGAGGTGCCCGAGACGGCTGCAGCGGTGTGCCGCAGAGCCGCCCACGTTAGAGCCGCTCAGCGGGGGAACCGTGGCATGCTGGTCGCCGGTGGAGGAGCCCGTTCGTGCCTGAGACGCTTCTCTCGGTCCGTGACCTGACCGTGGAGTACGTCGGCGCGGACGGACGCAGTTTCCGAGCCGCAGACCGGGTCAGCTTCGAGATCGCGCAGGGCGAAGTGTTGGCCTTGGTGGGGGAGTCGGGCTGCGGGAAGACCACCGTAGCGATGGCCCTTGTCGGCCTCGTGCCTGCCTCGAGCGGCGAGGCCGTATTCGATGGGTTGCCGCTTCCGCGCAAAGAAAAGGATTGGCGGGCATGGAGGCGCTGCATCGGCGTCGTGTTTCAGGACCCGTTCGCTTCGCTCGACCCGCTATGGAGCGTTCAGGCGCTGATTACCGAGCCGCTCGCGGTGCAGGGCGGAGCGGGCCGGGATGATCTGCGTGCGCGAGCGCGCGAGTTGGCCGATCTCGTCGGACTGGATATCGAGCTACTTTCTCGCCGTCCGCACGAGCTGTCGGGCGGGCAGCGGCAGCGCGTAGCCATCGCACGGGCGCTGTCGGCGGGACCGAAGCTGCTGATTGCAGACGAGCCGACGTCGGCTCTGGACGTGTCCATCCGCGCGCAGGTGCTCAACCTGCTCAGGGACCTCCAGCAGCGCCTGCACCTAGCGGTCCTGTTCGTCAGCCACGACTTGGCGACGGTGCGATACCTGGCCGACCGAGTGGCGGTGATGTACGCGGGCAGACTGGTCGAGATGGGTCCAGCGGAGCAGGTGGTCGGGCAGCCCCTGCACCCGTATAGCCAGGCGCTGGTTCGCTCCATGCCGGAGGTCGGCGAGTTTGGGAGCTTGCCGCCGGTGCTGGAGGGCGAGGTGCCGGACCCGAGTCGGCTTCCGAGCGGCTGCGCCTTCCGCACCCGATGCCGATATGCCAGAGATCTCTGCGCCGAGTCGGACCCGGAGCCACAGGAGTACGGTACAGTCCGCGTCCGATGCCACTTCGCCGCGGAGATTGCTGCCGAGTCTGGTTGGAGTCGGGCTTGATTTGACGAAACCGTGCTCTTGGGTGGGTATAGTAGGCGATTAGATTGGACTGCGACGAGTCGTAAGCGTCCGGCCATTCGAACGATTCGCGGTTTTCTTCCGTCCCTATGATAGAGACAGCGCAACGATCGTTCCCGCTCAGCGGGGGCAACACCAATCCACAGAAGTATTCAGAGGTGAGAAACGTGAAGCGAGGGTTCACCCTCATCGAGTTGCTGGTGGTCATCGCGATCATCGCGATTCTGGCCGCCATCCTCTTCCCCGTCTTCGCGCAAGCCCGGGAGAAGGCGCGCCAATCCGGCTGCCAGTCGAACCACAACCAGGGCATCAAGTCCATGATCATGTACGCGAACGACAACGACGACTACCTCGTCCCCACAAACCGCCGTGGCCTGGACAACGTCCAATGGGGATTGACCATTCCTGCGGGCAATGAGGACTTGGCTTGGCCGAGCCTCATGCAGGGGTACATGAAAAGCTATGAGATTCTGATCTGCCCCGCGGACCCCGAGGATAATCACGCTAAGAACCCGCGAAACATCAGCGACGTCCCGGCGAATACCGCTCAGCGCATTAAGCGCATCTGCGAGGGCTTCCACACCAACCTTGGCTATAACTACAACTGGCTCGCGTACGTAACCGGTACCGGCACTGCCCGACAGGACCACATCGCCACGCAGTCGGGCGTCGCAGCTCCAGCAATGACGGTTCTGTTCATAGACAGCATCTACGGTCGAACCAGTGACGGTTCTCCGACTGGTGGCGGCTGCTTCATCGTGGACTCGCCGTTCGCTCCCACCACGATCCGAAAGCCCGCCGGCATGACCCCGCCGTTCCTCAACAGCCAGCTCGGTTGGGGCTGCTATTCGATCGCCAGGGGCGACCTGAACAACGCGGCGTGTGCCACTGCAGCTACGGCCTTCGGCAAGGCGTTCCCGTTCCACCCGTTCGGTGAGGGCTTTACGGTTGCATTCCTCGACGGCCACGTGAAGAATCTGCGTAGTGGGGCGCTCGTGGACGGCATGAATGCGAACTACGACAACGTAATCGACTACGACCGCTTCCTCTGGGACACTCTGGAGTAGGTCGCTTCTTCTCGTCGGTTTCGCCTACCTGGGCGGCGCGTTCAGCGCCGCCCAATCGTTTTTGTCGCCCGAGTCCCGTCTCTCGCTATTGCGAGTGGTATCTCCATGCCCCGGCCCGCGTCCGCCGCTATGCAACCACCGCCCGTACCCCGCGAACCCAGGGACCGCGCCGGGGCTCCGAACCCCATGCCCCGGCCCGCGTCCGCCGCTATGCAACCACCGCCCGCACACCGCGAACCCAGGGACCGCGCCGGGGCTCCGAACCCCATGCCCCGGCCCGCGTCCGCCGCTATGCAACCACCGCCCGCACACCGCGAACCCAAGGACCGCGCCGGGGCTCCGAAACCCATGCCCCGGCCCGCGTCCGCCG